>SLLY01000034.1 GCA_007133845.1 Candidatus Woesearchaeota archaeon | reverse complement strand
TTCTAATAAAATATGTTAGACATAAAATTGTTCAGGGAAAATCCTGAATTAATTAAGGAATCAGAAAAAAAGCGTTTCAAAGATACAAAAAATGTAGACAAAGTTATTGAATATGATAAAAGGTGGAGAGAAATTGTTCAAGAAGTTCAGGGAATAAAACATAAACAAAATCAGGTTTCAAAAGAAATAATAGAATTAAAAAAGAGTGAAAAAGAAAAAGAGAAAAAAACCAAAATAAGATTAATGAAAAACTTGGTAAACGAATTGGGCTTGCTTGAAGAAAAAGAAAAAGAATTATTAAAAAAAAGAGATGAATTCAGATATAAAGTTGGAAATGTTTTGCACGAATCTGTTCCCGTTGCGGAAATAGACGAAGGAAATAAAGTTGTTAAAGAAATTGGGAAAGTTCCTAAATTTGATTTCAAGCCAAAAGCACATGCAGACTTAATCGAAGATTTGGATGTAGCTGATGTGGAAAAAGCTTCGAAGGTTTCAGGTTCAAGATTTTTTTATCTAAAAAACGAGGGGGTTCTACTAAATCTGGCGTTAATAAATTTAGCTTTTGAAAAATGCATACAACATGGATTTATGCCTATGTGGACTCCTTATGTACTTAGAAAAAGATATATGAAAAACGCTGCAGAATTGGCGGATTTTGACGAACAACTATATGAAATAAAAGATGAAAATTTGTATTTAATCGCATCTGCAGAACAAACACTCGCATCTTTCCATGCAAATGAAGTTTTGAATGAAAAAGAACTTCCAAAAAAATATGTTGGGTTTTCAACAAGCTTCAGAAGAGAAGCTGGAAGTCATGGAAAAGACACAAAAGGAATTTTCAGAGTTCATCAATTCGACAAAGTAGAACAATATGTTTTATGCAAACCAGAAGATTCCTGGAAAATGCATGAAAAGATGATTAAAATACACGAAGAAATTTACAAAGAATTAAAACTTCCATACAGAATAGTAACTTTAGCAAGTGGAGACACAAACGACAATAGTGCAAAAACATATGATTTGGAATTGTGGTTCCCAAATCAAAAAAAATATAGAGAGGTGGGTTCAGGTTCAAACACAACCGACTACCAAGCAAGAAAAATTAATATCAAAGTCGGAAAATATGGCGGAGATAAAGAAATTTTGCACACATTAAATTGTACTGCCATTGCAACCCAAAGAACTATATGTGCAATTCTCGAAAACTTCCAGCAAAAAGACGGAAGCGTAAAAATACCAAAAGTTCTTCAAAAATATACAAATATTAAAAAATTGGTGCCAAAAAATGAAAAATAAAAAAGGAATTACGTCAGAAGTTTTTGTAATTGTTCTTTTAATATGTGCTCTGGCAGTCGTTGCAGTTCTTTGGCTTCTTTGGAGTAGAAGAGGAAGAGAAATTTTGGAAATACTTTCCGATATGTTTCTGCTTTAATAACAAGTATTTTAAATGGAGTATTTTTAATATTATTTTATGAAAAATATATATGTACCTGACACAAGCGCAATAATAGACGGCGTCATGTCAAAAATGATTGAAAAAAAGGAGTTAACTAAAGGCAAAATTTTTGTTCATAATGCAGTTATTTCTGAATTAGAAAATCAGGCAAATCGTGGAAGAGAGGTTGGTTTGATTGGTTTGAAAGAATTACAAAAATTAAAAGAGATTATAAAAAAAATTGATGAAATTGATTTGGAATTCAGAGGGGAAAGGCCCAAGGAATTTGAAATAAAATATGCCAAATCTGGTGAAATAGACGCAATGATAAGAGATTTGGCTATAAAAGAAGATGCTATATTCATAACACTGGACAGAGTTGATGCAGAAGCAGCAAAAGCTCAGGGACTTGAAGTTATTTTTATAGAAGTCGAAGAAGAAATAAAGAAATTGAAATTCAAAAAATATTTTGACGACAAGACAATGTCGATTCATTTAAGAGAAGGAATAAAACCCACTGCCAAAAAAGGAGTTCCGGGAAACTGGAAAATAGAAACAATAGGTAAAAAAATACTCGAAAAAGAAGAGGTTGAAGAAATAGCTCAAGAAATTATAGAAAAGGCAAAAACTGGAAGCGCGGGTTCATTCATAGAAACTGAGAGGCGCGGAAGTGTTATAGCACAAATAGAAAATTATAGAATTGTTATAACAAAACCTCCTTTTGCAGATGGGTGGGAAATAACAATTGTGCATCCCATAAAAAAACTCAGCTTAAACGATTATAAGCTACCTAAAAAAATAATGGATAGGTTTGAAACCAAAGCATCAGGAATAATTATATCTGGAGCACCTGGACATGGAAAATCAACTTTCGCAGAAGCTTTAGCAGAATTTTACATGAAAAAAGGAAAGGTTGTAAAAACAGTTGAAGCTCCAAGAGATTTAAGACTTGATGCTGAAATAACTCAGTACAGCAAAGCTTTAGGAAGCACAGACGAAATAAAAGACGTGCTTCTATTAAGCAGACCTGATTACACTATATTCGATGAAATGAGAAGTCATAAGGATTTCTTTTTATATTCTGATTTAAGATTGGCGGGAGTGGGCATGGTTGGAATAGTTCACGCCACATCTCCAATAGATTCGATTCAAAGATTTATAAGAAAAATAGAACTTGGAATGATTCCATCTATTATAGATACGGTAATCTTCATAGAGGATGGGAAAATAGCAAAGGTTTATTCTCTAAAAATGTCCGTTAAAGTTCCAAGCGGAATGACTGAAAGCGATTTGTCTCGTCCAGTTATAGAAATAACTGATTTTTTTACTGACGCGCCCGAATATGAAGTTTATACATTTGGAGAAGAGACAGTTGTAATTCCTGTAACACCAAGAGAAGGAATTGAAGGTGAAATAAAAAATGCTTTAGGTATGAAAAATTTGAAAATAGAAGTGCGTGATGGAATAGCTCATGTTTATGCAGATAAAAAACAAGTAAAACGAATAATCGGAAAGGGTGGAAAAAGAATAAGAAATCTTGAAAGAAGTATTGGCATTCCGATTGAAGTTTTGCCGAGATAAATCAGTCTCTTTTTTTAAGTTCTATATATGCTAACACACCAATTACTATTATTGCGATTATAATTCCGCCCATTAAAAAATAATTTATTTCTCTATCTTCGGGTTCTTGGATTGGTTTTGGTGGTTCGATTACAGGTGTTTCGGTTGGTTCTTCTTCTACATCTTCTATTGTTTCTATCTCTTCTGGTTCGTCTATTTCGTCTGTTTCTCTTACTTTTAAACTTTCAAAAGAAAGATATGCAAAACCACCAACTATTTTTTCTAAATAGATGCTTATGTCATTGATTCCATTTCTAGATATATCTAGTTCTTTAGTTTCTCCCACATTCAACACCACATCTATTACATTTGAACGTATTCTCATAGAAACTCTATCAGAATAAACCGCGCGCATTGTTAGCGTATGTTCCCTTTTATTTACTGAGAAAGTTAATCTGTCATCGCGTTTCATTCTGGTTTCTATTTTATCTTCTGTATCTTCCCATTCTATCCTTTGGTCTACTGGTGTCGAATGTCCTCCGCCACTCCAAGAGGATATTCTTACTTCAAATGAAATTTCCTTGTGGATGGTATGTCCTAATGTGTCGTTTGCCCAAACATGTAAAGTGTTAGTTCCTCGTGAAAATGAAAATGTGTGTGGTTCATTGTATGTTACATTTTTTTCGTCATCTTCATCTTCTTCTTCAATCATATACCAAATCCTATCTATTTCACTGTGTTCGTCTTTTGCGGACACATTTATTAAAATAGTTCTTTCTCTATATGTTACTTCTTTTGGAGAAATTATTTCTAGAATTGGTGGTGTTGTATCTAAAATTATTTTTCTGGTTTCTGTGGTTCTGATATTTCCGTGTTTAGTATTATTAACAGTGGCATTTAAGTAATATATTCCATCTGGCAAATCTGTAAAATTATGAAATAATTTTGTTTCGTTAGTCGAAATAATTTTTATTATGTCTTCTCCTTCGTAAAGATAAATTGTTGTCTTGTTTAAATCGTCTGTATTGTCTGTTGTTACATTTACAACAATATATTTTTGGTCGTATGCGCCGGCTTCTGTTGTTGGAGATACAAATTGTATTTCTGGGAGTTTTGAGTCTACAACTTCAAATGTTTTATTTGTTGAGTTTTGGTTTCCTGTTGTGTCGTTTGCCCACAATTCAATTGTATAATTTCCCCACGATTTCAAACTTTCTAGTTCTAGGATTATTTCTCCCGTTGCATCTGTTGAATTGAAAATTGAGGTTTGATTTGGATAAAAAATTTCTAGTAAAACACTATCCAATTCGTAATTGTCTGTTGCTGTCCAATTAATTTTTATATTGTCTTCAGCAAATTCTAATGGAGATGTTTGATTTGTATTTATTTCTAATTGTGGAGGAATTTTATCCGATACTTCAAAAGCATTTTCTGTTGAGTTTTGGTTTCCTGTTGTGTCGTTTGCCCACAAAGTTACGTTATAAAATCCAAATTCAGTTAAATTATTTGGAGTTAAAATAACTTCATCGATAGGCTCTGTCGAATTGAATAGGAGTGTTTGATTTGGATAAAAAATTTCTAGTAAAACACTATCCAATTCGTAATTGTCTGTTGCTGTCCAATTAATTTTTATAGATTCTTCTAAAATTTCTAAGTCTGTTGCATTTAATTTCAATATAACAGAAGGATTTGTTGTATCTACCTTTGGTACGAATATAGAAAATTCGGTTACATTACCAGAATAGATATAATTTTCAGTAATTCCCGATTCTGTAATAGGATTCCATGTTTCGTTAAATTTCCATATTTTCAAATTTTCTATTTGATTTTCTTCTAAAATTTCTATATAATTTTCTTCATATGAGATATTAAAAAATGTCCATGAAATCTCGGATGTGTTTGTAATGTTCACAAAAGAAGTCGTATGTGAAAAACCCTCGTTTATTTCTATATATTCTGAATGTTTTAGTCCTATATCTTTTGCTTCAAATGAAATTGTTGCATTTTCTGTTGAGTTTCCGATGATTGAATTTTCTACTTGAATATAAGAATTATTTGAAAGGTAAAAATCCCACAAAACATTTTCAAAAATTTTATTATTTCTAATAAAAACGTCTGTCGAATTATTTGAAACTATACCGTGTGTAAAATTTTTGATGTAGCAATTTAATATTTCAGAATTATTGGATTCGTTTATATATATTCCAAAACCCTCACCAACACCACCAATTTTTTTATCTAAGCAATTAAAGATTTTATCGCTTGTATTTATAAAAATACATGTATCCTCTGCCTGTATGTTTTCACTTAAAAAAACATTTGTGCAATTTTCGTCCATCAACTTTTCATTGCAATCTTCACAACTATCACAATAACAATTCAAATATTCCCATATATGCATTAAATTTATTCTTGGATAATTAAATTCATTTTCAATAATTCTGTCTTTTGTTTTGTTAAGGAGTTCGATTATTTCTGTTCTGTTCAAATCTCTATTTTCATTCAAAAGAACTATGGCTCCGGAAACTGCTGGCGTCGACATGCTTGTTCCGGATTTATATCCAAAATTATTATCTAAAACTGTGGACCTGATACTTACTCCAGGAGCTAAAAAATCTAAAAGTTCTCCTCTATTATAACGAATGTTGTCATCTTTATCTGTTCCACCCACCGCAATTGCATTACCTACACACGCGGGAGCTCCTATTCTATTTTCATCTTCAGGATTATTTCCAGATGCAGCAGTAACAAAAATTCCAGCATCAACCGCATCATCTATAGCTCTTGTAAAACCCGGGTTTTCTTGTTCACATTTATCAACGCAGTCTGTTAAATATCCTGTCCTTCCAAGACTCATACTTATAACTGTAATATCAAATTCTTCAGCATTTTCGACGCACCAATCAACGCTTTTTATTATATCTATTAAATTACCGCCGCCGCCAGGCATTGCATTCAATGCCGCAATTTTTGCGCCTGGAGCAACACCTCTATATGTTTCGTGTTGACTTGCAATAGTTCCTGCTACATGAGTTCCATGGCTATGTGTATCTTTGCAAGGAGTTGGATTTGCTTCGGTGCATGTAGTCACAAAACCATTCACAATTTTGGCTCCAGCAATAACAACTTCACCCCACTCGCCTCCCAACGAATTGTGCGTATAATCTACTCCAGTGTCAATAACACAAACTGTTTGTCCAGTGCCATTATATCCTACATATTGTATGTAATTGGTGGACTCTATTATTTCTGTAACATCGTCCATCATTATATGTACTCTAACATTTGGAGAAACGCTTTCCACATTATGATTTTTTTTAATTCTCTCGATAGAAGTTTCATCTGCTTCTACTGCCATCATTGGAAAGCTATTGTATTTGTAAGTAATATTAAAATCCTCTTCGGAAAGTGAATGAATAAAATTTTCTTGGGTTTCGGAAACGCTCGCCATTCTTGATTGAATTGAAAATTCTTCTGTGTTTTCTTCATGTTTTAAAATTATTATATAACTATTTGGTATGATATCAGAATCTTCTGTTTCTGAAAAACCCATACTTAATGTTAAACCTAAAAAAATCATTGCAATTAAAATAAATATTATTTTTTTCATGGCTTACCTATAGAAATTAAGTTTCTTTATATTTAATAATTTTTTTCTAATAATCATTTATGTTTTGTGGTTAAATAATTCAATAAAAATAAATATTTATTTCAAAATTTTTGCAATTTTATTTTATTTTTTCCAATCAGACTATATTAACGTGGTGAGGGATTATTGAATATGTTCCGGTGGTTCCTATGTGAAATGTTGGAGAAAGACTAAATTCGTCGATGATTTCATCTAAAGCTAAACTATACACATAGACATTACCATTGCCTGAGACAAGAACTATTTTTTCTCCGTTTTCTATAGTTTCGAGAGCTAACATTGAATTTCTATAGCTGTTTCCTATGTCGTTATTGATTAACTTCAAAAATTCTTCCCTGCTATAATTTTCTTCTTCCGCTTTTTCAATATAGGGTGTGCCAATATCTAACTTCCTATATATTGACATGTCGTCAGTATCAACTATTAATAATCTATTTGGATATGCTATCGTAACTAAATAATCCATACCTTCAAATTCATTTAATACATGCGAGGTATACCTAAAACCATACTCGTACACAAAAGAATCACTCAAAAACATTTCTCCATTTAAATATTCAAATTTGTCTATCGTTGCCGGACTTATAAAATAAACTCCCAATCTACTGTCTATTAAAAAATTGTGATTTGAAACATACATTTTGCCTTTAAATTCCTCTAAGTGTCCTGCTAAACTCGCACTTGTGTTGTAAAATTGAATTGTGTCTTTGTCAGGGTCTATCATTATTAAAGTATCTGGAAGCATTTTAAATTCAAACTCAGATAAATATTTGTAAGGATTTCTTCTTACTTCCACACCACTCACTCCAGTTTCTTCGTAAACATGCTCAGTAAATTCACTAAATGAATTAAAAACAACGCCATCACTTGTGCTGAATCTATATGAGAATGGAACACTTAATATCAAACCTTTAAAAAATCTGGTTGAATGATGTACAGCAGGAGCCTCGTAAGATTCGTATATCTTTTCTATACGACTTAAATCAGTTGATGCTATATACCATCTATTAACCCTTTCTCCATTTTCCTCTTCTAAGGTAGATAGATAGATAATTCCATCTTCTTCAAAAGCGGTGTCAACAAAACTTATTACAGAATCCAGTCCAAGCGTCTCTCCAATAATTACTTCCATTTCCATATTTTCTAAATCATATTTATAGAAGTAATTGCATTCTCCATATGTGAATACATAAAATTTATTTGTTCCCGCACTCGTTGCATGATGAGGAGTGCATCGTGAACTGCGAAAATATTCAATGTGTTCTGAATCACTCAATTTTTCAACGTTTTGTGGTAAATAAGATATGTAATATTCTAAATTTTCGCCATTAAAATCTGTTAAAACTAATGCTATGAAAAAATTGTGATCTCTACTATTGCTAGCATATGCAAGCATTTTTTCATTTGTTTCATAATTTTCCGTTAGTTCTATAGGAATGTCTACTCTTTCCAAATCAAATAGAAGTTCTTCAGTTTTAGTATGCCCTAAATCTTCATCGCCGAAAATAATTTTTCCGTTATCTAAATAGCTGCTTTTCGAAGATGTTGTTATGTATATTGCGGATATAAGTAAAATCAGTACTAGTGCCAAGCCAAATACTACTATTTTTTTGTTTTTCACAATAAGTTTAGACGTAGGGATTATTTAAAAGTTTTTTAAATTTGGAAATGTTTGTTTTATTATGATTATTTTGATAACTGGAACTCCTTGTGTGGGTAAAAGCACCGTTGGAAAATTTTTGGCTGAAAAGATTGGTGCGCAAATTTTAGACATAAAAAAGCTTGCAAAAAAAGGTGGTTTTGTTGAAACAAAAAATAATGTGGTGTTCGTAGATGAAACTAAAATAAATGAAGTTGTTAAAAAGGAAATCGCTGACGGAAAAAAATATGTGGTTCCATCTCATTTGGCTCAATACATTTCTCCCGAAATTGTCGATTATTGTTTTGTGCTTAGATGCAATCCAAAAATTTTGAATGAGCGGCTTGAAAAAAGAGATTATACTGCAGAAAAGATTCAGGAAAATATTTTGTGTGAAATTCTTGACAGTTGTTTAATTGAATCTCTCGAACTTGGGCACAGAAAACATTTATATGAGATTGATGTAACCAGTAAAAAACCAGAAGAAGTGGTAAATGAAATTTTGAAGATGTTGAAAAATAAATTCAAACCTTTTTTCGGTGATGTTTCATGGACAGACACGAATATGTTAAAAAAATTTTAAATGAAAAAGGACTTGATTATATTATAATAAATAGTATAAGTGCTATAAAATATTTTACAGATTTCTCCTTTTCAGACAACACAACATATATTATTGTGGATAGAGAAAATACACATCTTCTTGTAAATGAACTTAATGAAGCATATTCAAAAAGTATGAATGTGAAAAAATATGGTTCAACCGAAGAACTTGCTGAAATTTTAATTGATATGGTTTCAAGTAAATCTAAAGTGGGTTTTTGCATAGATTCGTATGAATCGTTTAAATTTATTGAAAAAATTTTGAACGATTCTACATTATTGGATATTAAAGAGGATGTACTAAAATTGCAATCTATAAAAGAAATTTCTGAAATAGAAAAAATAAGAACTGCCACAAATATTACTAAAAACGCTATAAGTTATGGATTTTCTAAATTTAAAGATGGAATGACGGAAAAGGAAATCGCTATAGAAATAAAAAATTATATTATTTCTAAGGGTGCGGATTATGCTTTCTGTCATGTTCAGGGAGATGAAAATTCTTCAATACCACACCACAATACAAATGAAACGCCCATAAAAAGAATTGTTGTGATGGATGTTGGAGCGACATATAAAGGATATAGTTCGGATATAACTCGAACTTTTTTGATAAGTCCTGATGAAGAAATGAAAAAAATATATAATGTTGTCAAAGAAGCCCAACAGAATGCAATAGAAAAAATAAAGCCTGGAGTAAAGGCAAAAGAATTGGACAAAGCAGCAAGAGAAATTATTGAGAGTGCGGGGTATAGATACATACATAGCACGGGACATGGTATTGGATTAGATACTAAATGCGGTCCAAAAATATCCAAAAAAAGTTGTGATATATTAAAAGAAAATATGGTTTTCACAATAGAACCTGGAATTTATTTGTCTGGAAAATTTGGTGTTCGAGTGGAAGATGTCGTGCTTGTTAAAAAAGAAGGATATGAAATATTGTAATTTAAAATGTTTGAAATTTTATTGGGGGTATTGATTGGTTTTATTCTTGGAATTGTTGTAGGTTTGGTTCCAGGATTTCATCCAAATCTTTTGGCAACTATTCTGTTAGCAATGGTTTTTGATTATTCTTTGTTTCCAATAATAATTGTTATGCTTGTTGTTGCTTCTTTTTTCAGTTTTCTTCGTTCAATCTTTTTATTTGTTCCTGAAGAAAGTCATGTGCTCGCAATGCATCCTTTATTTCAATTTGTCAATAAAGGAAAAGCGTTGGTTGCATTGAAATTGTGTGTATTTGGTTTGATGGTTGCAATAATTGTTTCTATTCTTTTGTCTCCTGCATTGATTGTTTTGCTTCCCATTTTATATGAGTATATACGACATTACATTCCATTCTTTCTTTTGATTGTATCTTGTTATCTTATTTTATCAGATAAAAAACCCCACTTCGCGCTTTTAATTTTTCTTCTAGCTGGCATCATTGGTTTTTTTGGATTGAATCGTATGAACGAACCTTTACTCATAATGCTTACTGGATTTTTTGGTTTTCCAATACTATTACAACTTAAAAAGAAAATTCCAAAACAACTTATCTCATATAGGTTTGACATAAAAAGAGATTCGGTTATTCGTGGGATTGGTTCATCTTTTATAGCTGGTTTCTTAGCTATTTTTCTTCCAGCTGTTAGTCCTGCCCAAGCATCTTTACTTAGCAGAGGTTTGTTGAAGAGAAGTGAAGATTTTTTGATTTCTATTGGTGCTATTTCTGGATTTAATATTTCTTTTTCAACCATGCTGTTATATAGTGTTGGAAGAGCGCGTGTTGGTTCGCTTGCGATGCTCGGACAAAGATTTAGTATTGATTTGTTTAGCTTAATTTTAATTTTTCTTTTAATGTTGACTTTTGGAATAATTTCTTACATACTTGTTTTAAAACTTGGAAAAAAATTTTATAATGTGTCCCAAAAAATAAATTACAAAAAGCTTGCAATTGGTGTGATGATTTTCATTTCAGCATTGGCTTTCTTTTTTGATTCTTTTTTAGGAATTGGTTTTTTATTTATTTCTACAGGAGTAGGATATTTAGCAAGTAAATTAAAAACTAGGACTGCGCATTGTATGGGTTGTTTGATTATTCCTGTATTGCTTTTTTATTTTATTTAATTTCCAGGTATTGGTGGTGGTTCGACTATACCTTCAGGGTCGCCAAATATTTCTGATATATCACCGTCGATTTCAGTTTCGTTTATGTATGTTTCATCTTCATCCACTTCAACATCAGTCGGTTCAAATTCATAAACGACGTATCCCATAAATATAATTGAAACTATAATTAATAGTGTCAATAAAATTACAATCGCAATTGATTTTAAATCCATTTAATTTGCCTCCTAATTTCGTGTTTCTCTAACTATAATTTCGGGTGAGGTTATTGGCGGTTCTATATCTATGAAATCGAATCTACAATTATTGTTTGTTCTAACCAAAATCCCCCTATATGTTTCTGTAATCAATCTATCTCCAGTCGTAGTTTTCCATTCTTGATTTCTTGTGTCCCATGTATACAATCCAATAAATTCACAATTATGATTCACTGAATTCAGTGTTTCACCAACCATGTCTCTGGTAGTTCCAATAAGATTCCAACCTTCGTATAAATTCAATCCTGAATATGTAGAATACCTAGCCACATCTAGAATTAATGAACACCTTTCATTTGAATAAATCCAAAAAGATCTGGTTGATATATGTCTCATAAAATCTCCAGGACTCATTTGCTCTCGAGCTTGTTGTAAAGTTATATATCTATTTTCTCTTTCTAAATAAACAAATCCAAATATACCTTCAGAACATGTCGATTCCATACTGTAAAATAAACCAGGTGTGTTAATTAAATTCCATCCACGTTCTAAAGGAATTGTAACTAAATCTCCTTTTTCTTCTGGGAATTCGGGTGGTGTTGGTATGTCAGATTTCTTTTCAACATAAAGCATGGCACTTGTTAAATCTCTATTTTCTGGGTTGTCGACTTGTGTTGCTGAAACGCCCACTCTAAATTCTTCTATTGATGTTGTGGTTCTTGCATCCGATGTATAAATCTTGAGTGTAAATGCTGCAAAACCACCTGGAGAAATACTTACTCTTGAAGGATATTCTGCATTGTAAGGAATTCCAATTACTTCTATTTGATATCTATAATCTTCCATACCTGGATGAGGTAACTCATGATTGTCTCTAATTCTAACACTATATTCCACAAGTTCTCCAGCAGATACTCTTTGTTCCCTCGGGATTATGTGAACTTCCACATCTTCTGAAACAATAGGTTCTCTGGAAACCATGAATCTGTCTGCTGCGGTTTTAGTTTGTTGTCCAATTGTTCCGGACGAACCAATTCTATGACTTCCTTCAATCCTTGTTCTGAATTCCCCCTTGTATATGTATGTAATAGTTCCAACATCTGGACAATATATTTCTCCACCTCTAGTTATGCACTCTTGTTTGATGCTGGTTACATATTCCATAGGCACCTGAGTTACATCCCCTTCCGGATTTCCAACAGAAGTTCTTACACTTATTTCTTCTTTTTCAATTTCTATGGGAACTTCCACCCTAACATATATTTCTGCGGTTTCTCCTGGAATATAACTACTTTTGTCTGTGTATATAGACACTTCATAACCAAACTCTTCACCGCATGGGCCTCTGAATCTTATATCTTTTAAACCACATTTGTCGTTGTCGCATTTATCTCTGCAAAATATTTCTCCTCTTCTTGTCCACGTTCTTACATGTTCACAAAAATCTACTCCGCCAAAATGAGTACTATCTCCGTCATAACATAAAACAATCGCCAGGTGGTAATATCCATCTGGTTCTTCTGGAGTGATGGGTGAAATAATCGTAGTGTGTTCTGCGTAAGAAATGCTAAAAACAAAAATACCTAACAAAAAAAATATTAGTAATTTGGTTGAATTTTCCATGTATATTTAATTGAACGTTCACTTATAGTTTTTACTATACCTAAACATAATGTATATATCTAACAGACGCATTAAAATATTATGTCAAACGATGGAGAAGAATCGGAATTTCCTTCTTTGGAAACTCTTGCTAAATGTGGGAAAAGAATATATCATTACGACTACGTTTGGAGAGGAAAAACATACATTTTGGAACAATACAGATTGGATAACTCAGTGTATACTGTTCAAAATTGTGCAGTCCTTGGAAGAATCGATTATCAAAAAAGGGAATAATATTATTGGTGTCCTGGAAAAATAAATTTGGTATTTAAATTTTTCAATTTTTCAAGTGAAATTTTTAATTCTTTGCTGTCCCCTCCAGGCAAATCTGTTCTGCCAACTCTTTCTCCACCGAACCATGTATCTCCAGAAAAGAGAATCTGTTTTTCTTCATCGTAAAGAGCTATCGAACATGGTGTGTGCCCTGGAACTGAAATAACTTTTAGTTTAAAATTTCCATTTTCTATTGTTTGATTTTCTTCCAGCGTCTCATCTATTTTTAATTTTTTAATTTCCCATCCAAACATTTTTCTTATTTCTTCAGGTGAAACGATTTGGCTTGCATTACTTAATTCTTCTTCTGCTGTTTTGCTTGCTAAAATTTTGGCGCCGTCGTTTTGGTATTTTAATGAATTTTTAGAATGGTCGAAATGAGAATGTGTCAGAATAACTTTTCCAATTTTTTCTTCCACTAAAAAGCCCGCATCTATCAAAATGTTGGGGTTTCCTAATAAGACATAGGTGTTTGCAATTACGCCTGGTTCATTTGTCTGTCTGTACACGTACAAATTTTCCTGAAGTTTTATTTTTTCCATTACATTTTTTTTATTTCCTTTAAAATGTTTTTTTGAAAATCTTTGAAATTGATTCCAATATATTCTATATCGGAATTGCTTATATTTTTTAACAAATAAATTAATTCATCCAAATACTTTTTTAATTTATATTCATTTATTATTGAAATATATTTCTTCCAATCTACATCTCCAAAAAATAAAAGATTCAATGTGTCTAATTTGTCTTTTGTTCCTTTCGGGGAACCTCTTCTTTCAATTTCTGCCGATTGTTTTCTGTTATGACGGAGATAGTACTCATTTTGGCAGAATTGATTTTTGTCTTCTATCCAAAAACTATTATAAAATTATGATGAATAAAGGACTTTGCCCGTTTGAACTGCTTCTTTGACGATAGTAAACTGTTTCGAACGTTTTTTGAATTCTTTAGGGGTAAGCGCAATTATTTCAAAATCTTCTTCTGAAGGCAGTTCTTGATATATTTTAATTAATCGTTTCACATAATTTTTCTGAAATTTTGGAGAAACAACTAATATATCAATATCGCTTCTTTTCAAATGTGTATTTTTTGCTCTGCTTCCAAACAATATTATTTTTGTTGCTTTATATTTCGACTTAAAAAAATCTGTGACTTTTTCTATTTCTTTTTTAATATGTTCTTCGCCCATTCTAAAAACTCCTCTGAAATTTTCACGCAGGTTTCTGCTATGTCTTTTGTATAATTTTCAAAAGGTGTGCCACCTGCTGCGTCAGGGTATCTTGAAATTATAAAATGTGGATTGAGATATGATGCTTTGTTAATAAACTCTACGGGCACTTCTACTTTTTTTTCTAAAGCCCTAAGGAGATTGATTAAATTGTGTGTATCGGGAGGTTTCTCTCTCAAAAAATAAATATATAGTGCTTTAAGAGACGCTTCTGTAGCTTGTTGACTAAAAAATGCTGCCGCAAAAAATTTATTGGATTTTAAATTTAATTTGGATGTATCGTATTCTTCTTCCGCTTGTTTTATCCAATTTGTTATTTCCTCGCGCATAGAATAATAAATGATATGTATTTATTTAAAGGTTCTTATCCATGTGTATTGAAAACAGAGTTTCTAAATTTGCAAAGCTTCATTAATCTCCTTTAAGGCTTCATCGTGGACTTTTCCGTTTGTGGAAAGGAGATTTGTGTCCTTTAATTGAAATTCTTCGCCTTTGAAATTTGTGACTTTTCCGCCCGCTTCTCTGACAATTAAAGTTCCTGCTGCGACATCCCATGGAGATTCAAAATCACTCATGAAATATATTGGGGCTCTTCCCGCTGCCACGTAACACATCTCCATAGCTCCGGCACCCTGTTGTCTCAAAGCCAAAACTTTTGGACGTATGTGTGTAAATATTTTTGAAATATTTTTTATTGCTTCGTCTGACTGTCCATTACAAAACTGTATAAATGAATTTTTTAAATCTGGAACATCGGAAACTTTTATGGGCGTTCCATTCATCGTTGCGCCTTTTCCTTTTTCCGCATAAAAAAATTCGTCTAGAAATGGGATGTAAATTGCTGCGTGCTTAACGTCTTTGTTTTCAGCATATGCAATTGAAACATTAAAAAATGGGTTTCGAATTGAATAATTTTTAGTTCCGTCAAGTGGGTCGATTATCCACATTTTTTCCGATTCTCCCTGCTTTCCAGATTCTTCCCCTAGAATAGCATGTTCAGGAAATTTTTCTTTTATTTTTGATATTATAAATTCTTCAACCATTTTGTCAACATTTGTAACTATGTCTCGTGCGCCCTTGTGTTCTATATTTTTCAACTTTCCGAAATTTTCCATTAAAATTTCTCCGGCGTCTTTCGCAATTTGTTCCATAAATTCTTTCATTTCTTTCACCTCAATTATCTGAATAAATTTTTTTACTCAAATAGTTTTTTATTATTTTTTTGCTTGGGGAAAAGATTCTTTCTGGGAGTGAATCCATATTAAACCATTTCCATTCTGTTATTTCTTCAGGTTCCATGGTTTTTGGTTCTCCTTCAAATTCTACACAAAGAAATCCTAATGTGATGAAATGCGCTTTAGGAATTTTATCGTCTGAAACACTGATTAATTTTAAATTTTTTACATCTATGTCTGTTTCTTCTTTTGTTTCCCTTTTTGCACATTCGATTGGAGATTCTAAAAAATCCATTTTTCCACCTGGGAGTGTCCATGTTCCTTCACCTTTTAATTCAGAATCTGCCTTTTCGGGATCGCTACTTCTTAAGCCCATGAGTATTTTATTTTCATCATTAATGATTAAAACTCCTGTTCCAATACCTGTAACATCTTTTCCAACTTTCATAATCAATCGTCCATATAACTTCCGAGTCCAGTTTGTTTCGTGGGCTCTTTTCCGAAAACAGATTCTACTCTTCTTTTCAATATATCAAGAGTTTGTTTTAGATAATCTGGAAGAAAATATTTTTCCGCGAGATTTAAAGAAGGTTGTAAATATTTTGAGACTGTGCCTTCTGAAACAGTTAGCACCAATTTTCCATCGCATTTATGACATTTTCCCGCAATTGGAACTCTTCTATATTTTTGGTTGCAACTTATACATCTAAATTCTTGTTGGGAGTATCTTCTAAGATTTCCTTTTATGTCTTTGAGAAAATGTTTTTCAATTACTATTTGTGCAACGTTTGCTTTATTTACTGCTTTTATTTTTTCAGCGAGTTCCATTTGTTTCTGAACTTTGTCAAAAATAGATTTTAATGTTTTATATGAAGAAACTTTGTTTCCCTTGTTCATATCTTCTACAGGATGTGTGAAAAGAAGATTTTTGTATTGTGCGGGAGTTCCGAGCGTATCTTCTATTTTTTTAATTTTTACATCATACGGAGAACTCCATTTCTCAGTCGCTTCATAAAATTCTAATGGATATATATCGCATATATCCATGTTAAACACTTCGTCATCTACTTCTTTTGGAATCAATCTGGTTGTTAGTACGAGTGGCGCATCCATGTGTCTGCTTCCTCTTCTGTCTGGAAGATATTGTCTTGAGAAATTCAAAAGTCCGTCCATCAAAAGCATAAACGATGCCTCATCTCCATCGCAACGAATTTGAAATAATTGATTCCCCCAAAGTACATTTTTGGATGTTATGTTGGAATCTGAAAAGATATCTAGACAATAACTATGTTCGTTCTCTTTTACTCTTTCGATAGAAACAATAACATCGTTTGTAAAATCATTAAATTGTTTTAACTCATGCATTTTATTATTAGCTTTTGTATATCTTTTATTATACTTTACTTTTTTAGACAGTCCAACGATTCTTTGTTTTTTATGTTTAGATATGGGATTGCATATCTTAGAAAACGCATAGATGTCTTTTTTGCTGAGTACTAAATGATGTAAAGAAAACTTCTTAGGTTCTGTTTTTAATTTTTTATATCTTTGTAATATTTTTCTTCCTGGTAGACGTGGGGCCGCTTCTTGGTATCTACATAAAATTCCGAACCTTGAAAGTACGATGCCCATATCCTCGAGAAGAGATTTTGATGTTGAATAAAATCTTAACCTATCAGGTTGTATTGAAACGCTTCCATCTCCATCAAAATACGCTGAAATAAAATGTTTTAATTTTTCTTTGTCGAGATTGAAAATGAATCTAGGGACTCTTTTGTTCTTTGCATTACTTCCTGTTTTAAAAACTTCTGTAAAAATATAGTATATTATTTTTCTGGATATAGTTAATTTAGTTTTGTTTTCAGATATGTTCGGGCATATACCAAAAACTTTTTTAGCACAGTTTAATAAATCTTTGAATAAATCGGGATTGCATATTCTAAAAGATATTTGATGGGTCCATTTATTTTTTCTAGCGTGTCCTTCAGATATAAAATACCCTAATAATCTCATCAACTCGTTAGAGATTTTTAATTTGTGTTTGAATTGTGTTTGTTTTAGTTTCAACTTTGTATTAGAAGGTAATTCTGAGATGTCTGCAAGATTATTTTCAATTAAAATTTTAAAATCTTTTAATGGAACTGATTTATACCACGCACTTAATGTTTTTGAATGTTGTTTCGAAAAATTTATAGTTTTTCTTATTTTTTTCATACCTTGTTTTTTAACTAAATTTTTAAAATAGTTTGACGCATTAATTATTCTTATCTCTTTTTTTAATTTGGTGTTTTTACTTTTTAAAAATTCTTCAATTAAGTCAATCTCCTTTTTGTTATTAGTGACTAAATCAAATTTTGAAATTAATGGTATGTTATCACCTACTACTGCGTCTGTCGCCTTTTTGGATACCAATTTATTATTTTTAAAATATAATAATGTGTGATCTGGAGTCATGATGAATTCTCGTCCAGTTGCTGTTTTTATTTTAACCCATTCTTTAGGAATGCTCCCTTTCATAAAATATTTTATTTTTTTCTTTTCTTTTTTATGTGTTTTTGGATTGAGACTAAAAACATTCCAATCTTCGGGAGCTTCTATAAAATAGAAATCTCCTTTTTTCTTCTTCTTAACACCAGATTTAATTAGTGTTTCTACAATATCTCCTATATTTTCTGAAAAAATTTCTTTATTATTCTCATCGGAAACAATTAATTTTGTTTTCGGGTGTACGCAATTTCTTCTCATAGCAGAATGAAAATAAGGGTGCGCGAAAAAGCATTGAGTTTTTGAAAATCCTACTATTCTGCCCAACATGCCTGCAGAAGTGTGTGGCGCAAGTCCGATTATGAGCTTTCCAACCATATCGTTAGGGGAACGAATGTTGTAATATTTTTCTACATTGTAATATTTTTCTAATAAGTCGTCGACAAATGCTGCAGTTTTGTATACAATTTCAAGAGCAGATTCATCCTGCCATTCCTTACAATCAGGTAAAATCACATCTTGCGGAAACAATTCTAAAATTTGATTTTCGCTTTTTAATTCTTCTCCATAAATATCTTTTACATATCCAAGTTCTTTTAATTTTTCAATGCTGGTTCTTACTTCTTTTGGTTTAAAATGAGTTATGGGAGTTTCTATTGCATCATATCTTATAGTTCCATCTTTGTTTACATAAATATCGTGTATTGCTCTTAAAATTCCTTTTTCTATTGGTTCAGAAACTCTTGTTTTGTTTGCTGTTCCTCGCACTCCTTTAATTAAACTAGGTAAAGACACGTTTAGTTTTTTTATTGCTCCATTCATTTTTTCACGAATGTCCACTTTTTGTTTTTTATAATAAATGGTTTCCATGCCGCAATGTTTTTTTTGTGTTGTTTCGCGTTCACATTTTCTACAAAATAATATTATATCTCCATCCACACCACAATTTTCACATTTCTTAAATATGTCAATTCGTCCACATTCAGGACACTTAAAATTTGGAAATTCAGATTCTACAAAACCTTTTTCTATTGCTTCGTTCATACTTCTCATTCTTCCTCCCTGTGATGCAACAGGAAAAAGTACGTGTGGACGTCCTTTCATTTTTCTAAGTTTTGCTTTTTCAGGCCTTCCAAGTCTTGCGCCAACATATATGCCTGATTTATCTTTTATTTTAATATTTGAAATAGAATTTATCATTTCGAGAGATTTGTTCGAAATGTCTGGTTTTTTTTCTGGCCATTTTTTATTTGGTAAATATCCAAATGCGAGGAGAAGTCCTACTGCAGATTCTCCTTTTATTTTTATACCACTATCTGTAATGGAGTGTGGCAAACATAAATCTTCCAAAATCTTTTTTATGTTTTTATTATGTTCTATTATGATTTTTATGTCCGGGCTTTCTTCTATTCTTGATTTTTTGAGTGTCTCGAATAATTGAAGGGTTTCTTCTGAGGATATATCTGAATAAAAAAAGGTTAGATTTGGATGTAAAGGAATATTATTTTTTAATGAAATTTCTGCGAGTTGCATAGGCCCTATATCTTCAGGTAAATCTATATCTCCTTCCGTGGCTTTTGCTAAGTCTTGTATCCACCACTCTTCAACATAAGGACTTGGGACGAGAATATGATTATTCCTTGCGAACTCTCCATAAGCGAAAAGAACATCCCCTAAAAAAAGTATTTTTTTAACTTTGTTTCTATATTTGTTTGCGTCTTCTTCTGAATTAATTTTAACTACGCTTTCATCCCATAATTTTACAACAGGCCCTTCTATACTTGTACAAGGAGTTGTTGAACATGCTTTTCCTGGCCTTTCAATTCTAAGTTGACTCCCTGTTGCAATAAAGTCTCCTAGAATTCTTGTAGTTGCTGGATGTATTCCTGCGGCTGCCAATCCACTGAGTCTCGAACGCCCATATCTTAATCTAAATCCTCCTTTTTCCATAGGGTATGCAAAAACAGGTCTGCCCGCAACTATCTCACGTATGTAGATATTTATAGGTTTTATTTTTTCGTCCGAATTTTCTTTTTTTTCACTTGTGTGTAATTTTGATTTTATATCTAAATATTCTTTGAGAAAACCCCATTCATTAAGTCCGTATTCTTCTCCCCACTTTTCTACGTTTTTCAATATTTTTGGCGCTTTTTGAGCTAAACTTTCACAAAGGACTAAACACATCCCTCCTCTTATCATGGGAGTTCCAACCCTTGGCAAATCCTTGTGTATTAAAACTTCCTTCCTTGATGTGGGATCACCATTTATTTCTAATGGAACGTGTTTTAGTAAAAATTCTAATTCTTCTTTTTTTGGAAAATATTGTAGGCGCGCGACCACATGATGATAGGATTCTACTTCGCTTATTGTTCTTTCAATTTCTTCTTTTGTTATGTCGAAAGGTTCCAAATCAAACTTTCTTCTCACATAATCTGCAATGACTAATGTTACTGCTGCCGCTGTACCTCCTGCCGCACGAATTGGCCCGGCAAAATAACAAGAACCGTATTTTTTTCCATCTTGTCTTTCTTTTATTCTAAATTCGATAAATCCTTCTAAGGGCGCGGATACAACTCCCATAGTCATATAAGCAAGTCCCACACGAATCCCTATTTCTATAGCTTCTTTGTCGTCCTGAAAGCTACAGAATTTTCCTTTCGCAACTTCTTCAGAAATTTTTAATGCTACTCTCCAATCTCCGCTCCCATACTTGTCGTCCAGTTCTTTGATTCTTTGAACAATTCCTGAACCTATTATCTCTGGTTTTACTGCGCCTATAAGTCCTTCAACACGTTCAAAAATATTTTTTGCTAAGGGAATATCTACTTTGTTTTCTGGGTCTCTCCCTTTTTTTCTCGCTTTTTCTGCGAGTTCGTATGCGAATTTGGTTTTCTTTTCAATATCTTGAAAATACTCTTCTATATCCATTATATAAACCTCATCACTTTTACTTTATTATTCTGTAAATTTAAGATTGGAACATGTCCTGGTGTGGGATTGTGTCCAACTTTTAATTGAAATTCTGTTTTATCTTGAAAGCACCCACTATTTATGGTGTGTATATTTCTATATCTTCCTACAGACGTATAGTGTATATGTCCTGTTGTAAAAATGTCTGGTATTTTATCTATGGCTAAAAAATCTTGTGGTGTTGGGTCTATTCTCGTTGCAGTGTGTGTTGGAGATAAATGTCTCTTTTTTAATAAAAATTTCATTATTTCATCTCCTCTTTCATATCCCTTCTCTCTTAATTTTGGAACTTCTGCAACGAAGTGGTCGAATGAAGAACCGTGATACATTAAAGTGTTGAATCCTGAGAAATTTTTTGTTTTGTGAATATTAACGTATGCAGGATTAGAAAGCATAGTCGCATTTTCCAGTTCATATAGGGGCGCAGCAATATCTTCGAAAAGAGGGTGTTGGGGTTCTGCAAGTTTTAATGCATCGTGATTTCCGGGTATCATTATTATCTGAACGTCTTTTG
Organism: Candidatus Woesearchaeota archaeon; assembly: GCA_007133845.1. Lineage (GTDB taxonomy): Archaea > Nanobdellota > Nanobdellia > CSSed11-243R1 > CSSed11-243R1 > CSSed11-243R1. The sequence continues at coordinate 2,328 of SLLY01000034.1, read as the reverse complement.
GTATTCTGTGCATGTATTTTGCAAATTCTCTATACTGGTCATATATGTTTTTTATTATCAATTCTTTTTCTTGTCCTGGATAAACGCCCACACCATCCACTAAATCACCATTTACAAACAAATATTTTGTTTTGTTCGCTATATTTTTTTGTTCGGTGCTTCCGGTTTTACCGTTCATCCAATCTACAAATTGTCCAAATGCTTTTGTAATAAACATATTACTTCCTACATGTACGTCTGAAATGAATGCTGCGTAAACTTCTTCATCTGCTTTTTTTGGATCTCTTCTAGGTATCTCTGGAAATAATATTTTGCTTGCATAAATATAATTTTTAGAACTTACACCAACAACACCGATTACTTCATCACATACTAATTCTCCAGCTACGTCTTCGGCATCTTCTTTCAAATAAACGCTTGTTGTTCCAGAAGGATCTTCTAATGTTATAATGTATTTTCCTGAAAATGTTTTATGTATGTTGCTTATCAGTCCGATTAAAACAACCTCGTTTCTTCCGGACATGTTTTCAATTCTTTTTATAGATATTACATTGCGCATCTCTTCTCTATTCAAAAGAATTTTCTTAATTCTTTCATATCTATCTGAATAATAATTTACCCAATCCGTTAATGTTGTTTCCTTTCTTTTCTGAACAAAATTTTTTTTAATTTCGATTTTAGTTTCAATTTCGCTTCTTTCTAACCTTTCTAATTTTGGCCTTTTTACAATAATTTCTTTTTTCTGCGCCAAAAAATTTTCATATAATTCAGATGAAATTACGCAAGGTTTGGTTTCTAAGTTTTCCAGAAATTCTAAAAAAGAATTTACTTTATCTTCTTCGACTTCGAGGCCGGGAGAAACTAAAAATCCTTTCTCAGCAATCTTAGAAACTGATTCATTCATAAATATCAATTAAAGTCCTAGGTTTGTCTTCAAATTTTTTCCGACATTGTTGACTATTTCTTTTGTCATGCTCAATGAAATTTCTCTTGTTCTTCCATATCTTCCTTTTGAAATTACCTTCGCATTTATAATTCCCATCATATCAAGTTCTGCTATTAAATCTGATACTCTTCTTTGAGTTAATGGTTTTGATGATGTTCTTATACAAACACTTTTGTAAACATCATAAATTTCGCCTGTGTAAACTTCTTCCTCTTCTTTTCTATTTTTTAAAAGTAATAATGTTGCGTAAAGAACTGATTGGGATTGTTTTGGTAATTTTTCTACTACTTCTTCTATTGTTTCTTTTTCTATTTTTTCTTCAGCAGAATCCACATCTTCTTCTTCTACTTTATCTTTTCCCATTCTTTCGGCTAATTCTCCTGCTACCCTAAGAAGATCTAATGCCCTTCTCGCATCCCCGTGTTCTCTTGCTGCGTATGCTGCGCACTTAGATATAACAGATTCTGATATAACTCCACCATTAAATGCTTGTTCTGCTCTTTCGTTTAGTATGTCTTTTATTTGAAGTGCGTCATAAGGTGGAAAAACTATTTCTTCTTCGTTTAAAGATGAGCGCACTCTTGGGTCTAAATTATTTATAAATGTAACATCGTTTGATATGCCAATAATATTTAATTTTGCATTTTTAAGTTCTTGATTTATTCTGGTTAAATTATAAAGAACTTCATCACCGCACTTATCTAAAAGACGATCAACCTCGTCTAATACTAAAATAGTTATTACTTCTTTTTCATCAATGAGTTCGTAAAAAATTTTGTATACTTCACTGGTTGGAAGGCCTGTTGCTGGAACTGTCTGTCCAAATTCTCTTGCAAGTTGTGCAATTAATCTATATTCTGTATCTGCAACCTTTCCCATTTTACAATTTAAATAAACTATTTTCAGAGGTATATTTTTTTTCTCAGAGATATTAGAAAGTTGTTTGCAAACATAATTTGCACATAAGGATTTACCAGTTCCTGTTTTTCCATATATAAAAATATTTGATGGTTTTTCTTTTCTTAAACAAGGGGCAAGAATTTTAGCTACTGTAGATATTTGTTCTTCTCTATGTGGGATATTTTCAGGTTTATATTTAATAGATAAAATGTCTTTATTTGAAAAGATAGGTCTCTTATTCAAATATTCCTCAAAAATATTTTCTATCGCTACCCCCATAGTATTTTTTCAATTAATTTAGTATATAAATTGTTTTGTATACTATAAAATATAGTTCCATATGAAATATTTTTTTTATACCTTGTTTACGTGTAGAGCCCACACATACCTTTATTTCATGTGGAGAAACATATATTATTTTGTGGTGTAACGCAGAATTTAGCGGTTTATTTAACAGTAACACCTTCATTTCTTATGTATTT
>SLLY01000001.1 GCA_007133845.1 Candidatus Woesearchaeota archaeon | reverse complement strand
TCATTGATAATTGCATTATCAACAAATAAAATGCAGAGAGAAATTAAAAATAGAGTAAGTAAAGTATATCCTTTAAGATTTTTGGATATTGTTAAAATTAGACTTTTAAAAGAAAAAAAAGATATAGTAAGAAAAATTAAAATAGATAAGAAAAAAGAAGAGCAAATAAATGTTGAAGAAAAAAAGTGATAAAAATTAAGAGTGTATATTCCACTCTTTCTTATTTTTATTTGTGAGAAGTGCTACTCTACTTTCTTTTTGTTCTTCTGCAAATTTAATTTTTAAATTATCACCTAATTCTTTAGCGAAATCAACTATCTCTTCATGAAAAGGCATTGCTTCATATTCTAAACGTTTTCTAGCTCCACCTACACTCATAAAAGCTTTTACTTCTACAAAATCAGGGTTTGCTTTTTTAATTAATTTTGCATAGTTTTCTATAGAATGCATATTATGTCCTTTTACTAAAGTTAATCTTATTACTTTTCTAGTATTTAGATTTTGAAAAATACTTAATGTTTTTTTCAGATTTTCCCAAGCATTAGGTATATTGGGTTGACAAAGTTTTTCAAATGTTTTAGAATCTGGCGATGCTAAAGTGACATACATTTGTGTTGGAAGTGTTTTTAAATTTTTCAAACTTTTTGGTAATGTTCCATTTGTAACCAAAAAAGTACTCATACTTAATTTATGAAATTCTTCGATAAGTTTTCCAAGTTTAGGATAAATTGTAGGTTCTCCTGCAAGAGAGATAGCTACTTGTTTAGGTTTTTGTGCTTCTTTCCATTTTTCAATGTTGCAAGTAGAACCTGGAAAACCAGAAAGTAGTCTTCTCTGTGCTTCAATACTTTTATCGACTATTTCTTTTGGTTTGTCCCAATCATTTAAATTATCATCATAATTGTATGAACCAAGCCTCCAACAAAATTTACAATTTTGAGTACATGAATTAACTGTTGGAGTAAACTGAAGACATCTATGACAAGGAATTCCATAAAATTTTTGCTTGTAACATACCCCTTTATCGTGGAGCGATTTTCTAGTCCAACCACAAACTTTTACAGCAGAATGTTTTCCTGCTAGTCCGTAATGTTGTCTAATGAAAATTTTTTTTTGTTTTTCATTTAGCATAGATGAAGCCATAACAATATAAAAATTAAATTGTGTATTTAAAAATAATTCTATTACGCAAACTTTATATTTATGTAAAAGTATTTTTAGTTTTAATGCGGCGATAGTCTAGAGACATTTTCTTTTGAAAGAAGAAATTTTATCGAAAGAAAATCGGACAATGGTTAGGATGCGAGCTTGCCACTGTTTTAAAAAAAGCAGCAAATAGCTTGTGACCCGGGTTCAAATGAATTTTTGGGGAACACGCAAAATGAGTTTAGTTTTGAACTGACAAATTAAGCGTAAAGTTTAACCTAAAAGTTTAGAAAGTCCCGGTCGCCGCATTTACATAAATATTTATATTAAATCAGATTTAAAATAAATAGAGGTGTTTAAATGGTAGAAGTAACAGTTAGAGTTTGTGACGTTTGTGGAGACAGGATATCTACAGGTAAATGTCCTATTTGTGAAAAAGATGTTTGCAATCCATGTACACAAACATTTAGTTTAGAACTTGGCATGAAATGGAAAGGACCTACTATGGAAGTTTTTAGAGAAAAAATATGTAAAAACTGTTCTAAAGGATTGGAAGGTAAATCTAAAGAGATAATAGAACAAGTAAGTAGAGACGTTAGGCCAAGAATAAAAGAGCTTTTAAGAGTACAAGCAAACAAATAAAATGTCAATATCTGATTTCGTGTACTACACGGTTCTTAAACATGGAAAGATTTTAATAATTATATTAGGTTTTGTTTTATTCGTTCTTATATATTTAAATGCAAAAAGATTTGGTTTGATTTATAGCGATACAACAGAAGCTTCATTAAAAAATTGTTTTGAAGATCATGAATGTTTTTTTTATTGTGGTAGTTGTTATTCTATAAAACCTACTCAATTTTGCTTTGAAGAAATAGAAGAGGAAGTAGAATGTGTCTGCATAGATAATAAATGTCAAATATCGTAAGTCTTTTAAAATAAATTATATTTATTTTTTTATGGGCCTGTGGTCTAGTGGTTATGACGTCTGCCTTACACGCAGAAGATCCCCAGTTCGAGTTATCAAAAATTTTTATTTTTGATGAGAAAATCTGGGCAGGCCCATTTCAGTATTCTTTATAAAGTGATAAACATTTTTTAAAATGGGTGCAAATGAAAACTAAACTTTTAGAAGGTGTAGAACATAGAGAACCTAAAGAATCAAAAAATTTTACAGATTATTATGTAAAAATGTCTAAATGGTGTTCTACAAAATTTTCTTTTTTAGCACAAGGCAATATAAACGTCTCTAAAGAATTCGTTAAATCTCTTAAATTTTTAAAGTGGGAAATAACACCTCGTGATGTAATCATATTTAGTAGATTTGCAATAGTTTCGGGATTATTATTCATTACAATATTTAATATTCTATTTTTCTTTTTTGTACAACAATCTTTTCTCATAATAATAGTAAGTTCTATTTTACCATTTTTAATTGCACATATGATAACAGATTTTCCAAAAACAGAAGCAAATCTTGAAAAAGTCGATGCATTAGGAGAAGCACCAACAATTCTTACGCATCTTATTATATATCTAAAGCAAAATCCTAATTTAGAAAGAGCACTTGAATTTGTTTCAAAACATTCTAAAGGAAGAATTTCAAGAGATATAAAAAAAATATTATGGGGTTGTTTAATTGGAAAAAAAACAAATATAAAAAGAGAGATGAGAAAATTAGGTGAAAAATGGGAAGAATACTCTTCGGAATTAAAAAGAAGTATATATCTTATGATTTCATCTATTTCTGAAAAAAATGAGATTAAAAGAAATCAAACACTTGACAAAGCTATAAATATCTCATTAGAAGGAATAGTTAATAAAACAAAAGAATACACAAATCAATTACACCTTCCAACTCTTTTTCTTTTCAGTTTTGGAACCATTCTTCCATTAGTTATAATTTCTCTACTTCCTATATTCTCCTTTATAGGGAAAGAATTTTCTTCACCCTTGCAAATGTTCTTTCTTTTAATCATCTCACTTATAGCGATTTATTTTTATTCAAATAGTATACTTGTAAAAAGACCTCCTACATTTTCTAGTATTAAATTGCCAAAAAAACTGGATATATATCCTAAACAAGGAAATTTAAAATTAAAATTCGGAGAAAAAATATTTGAAGCAAACGCAATAATTTACTGCACTCTTGTATTTTTAATAATAAGTTTCCCAGGCATACTCTATTTAATAAGTGAAATACCTGGTGTTGCATTCATCCCTTCTGTATTCTCAGATATATTGCAAGGATTCAATACACTGACAATAATATGGGGTTTTGGAGCTGCAATAGTATTGTATTCTTATGGCACTTCTTGGTATAAAAAAGAAATACGTGATAAAATAAAAAAGCTCGAAGAAGAAACAATTGATGGAACTTACCAACTTGCAAGCAGAATTGATGAAGGACGTTCCCCCGAAGAAACAATAAAGCATATTGGAAAAACAATAGACAATACCATATTTGGTAAAATTATGAAAAAAACATATAGAACATTAAGAAGTAGGCATACCACTTTAGAAAATGCTTTTTTTAATAAAGAATATGGTTCATTAATAGAAGTTTACTCAACTCAATTTAAATTAATTATGGATATTTTCTTAAATTCATTGAAAAGAGGTATAAAAAATTCCGCGCAAACTCTTTTTACAATTTCTAATCATTATGATATGTTAGATAAAACTGAAAAAAAATTAAAAACAACTTTAAAGAATGCACTTTCTATGATGAAAACCACTGCATGTATTTTTGCACCTATGATAACTGGACTAATAATAACTTTACAACAAATTATACAAGATGGACTTGCTGAAACACAGCATAGTATGGCGGGATTAGGTTTTGAATATATGACTTTACCTATGCTTCAAGACCCTGGAATAAGTGTTGAAATGCTTCAATTAGTTGCAGGAGTATACATGATTTTATTAGCATATCTCTTAATACGATATGTTTCACTTTTACAACATGGAAAAGATGAGGTAATATTCAAACAGGAGATTTATAAAAATATTCCAATAGCGCTTTTCATATTTACATTTACATTAATTATAAGTAGATTGCTTTTAGGCTAAAGTTTATAAATTATTCAAGATTTCTAAGAAATGTAAGGAGGTATTGATATGGGGTTGCTCAAAAATAAAAAAGGGGTAGAAGGACTACCATTTAAATATATAATAATTGCATTAGTTGCAGCTTTGGTAATTGGAATAGCATTACAATTTACAGGAATACTTGGAGATAGTATAATAAGTCAGGCAGAAAGAATTGACGATTCACTCTCACAAGAAATGATATGCCAATTAGATAAAGAGGCACCAGATATAACAGTAAACAATGTGTATTGTAATATTACTTCAAATTTACTTACAATAGATGTTGGCGTAACTGATGAATGTGGTGTAGCAAGAGTATATCTTGGATACTATAATGATACAGAGAATACTGTATATGAAGATTTTAAATTAAGAGATGGTAATAAATTAGATGGAGTTTGGTTTTTAAATAAAACCATAGAAGATGTAACACCAAACATAGATGAATTAAAAATTTGGATTAATGTGGTGGATGAATCTCTCGCTGAAAATAGAGATTCCATAGAAAAAATATTAAACTGTGTTGAAGAAAACGGCGACGACAATAATGATAATGGAGCAGAATGATTTTAGAAAATGATAAAATCGAAGAAAGGAGTCGAATCCTTTCCATTTCTTTTATTTTTGACAATTTTTATTGCAGCATTTGTAATTACAATTGGATTTTATCAAATTAGAAATTTTTCAGAATTCTCAAATCACAATGAATTTGTAAACAGCTATAAAGAAATGGAGAGTACAATGAAAAATTTAAGAACGACAACGGATTATGGTTCTTTTTCAAGAGTAAATTTTAAAGTGCCCCAAGGACACAATGTAACATTTTCCAGTGAAAATAACACAATAGCGGTGTCTGGTTCAAAATTCAATCTCAATAATTCCATAGAATTTGATATATTAAATATCACAGATAGATATAAAAGTGAAGTGACAACATTAACATTAGAGGAAGGAAATTATGATTTAATCCTTCATTACGGTGTACATAATGATAATGGAAACTCACCAGAACCATACCAAATATATTTCATCTAAAAAGGGAGCTATAACTTTCATATTTTCAAAGTTTGCTTTTATTATTTTTGCAGTTATAATTGCGACAACATTTTTTTATGTTGTTTCAACACAACATGAAATTCAAAATTTAAATAGGGTGGCAAAAACTTCTGAAAGTATTTCAAATGTTATTGAAATGGTTTCTGCATCTAAATATAATGTTTCTGTTATTTATGAAGGAAAAATGGATTTAAATATAAGTTTTGAAGACAATCAAAGTTTTATACTCTTTAATGGAAATAAATTAAAAAGAGGCACATTATTTCCGATAAATGACATAAGCTCTGAAAGTAATATTTCTATTTCGTGTTTAAATATAACTAACATAAACTCAGAGAATACGGTGATAAGAAAATGCCAGTAGGAGAAGAAGTTCCAATACTTATTCCAGTTTCTATAGTATTAGTTGTATTTATTTTAGCATTATTTACTTTATATATCAATTTTTCAAATCAAACAGAAATCGTAGAAATGTCTCAAAAATCTTTGAACGTTGCTGAATATGTTATAAAAAACGAAGGATGTCTAGAAGACTTACAGATATCATCTAATTACAAGATACATATTAAAGTTGGAAATGACGTGTGGGGAGATATTAATAATTCTAATGTGGTTGTAATTAATTCTATGCCTTTTTTAATAAATGGAAAATTAAGCAATGTGGTGGTAAGTGTTGGTAAATAAAAAAGGACAGGGCGCGATTGTAGATTTATTAATTTTAATAATAATTGTATCATTAATGGTTGTCTTTTTGGGAAATCAAACAACAGGTAGAGCAATAGAAGCAGGAAGAAGTAGAGCACAGAGTGCATATGTTCAAAGGCTTTTGATAACAACGTTAGATTATTCGGATGATAGAGGTAAAATATCAGAATTAATTGGTATATCCTATGGAAATGAAAGTAAATCTACAGAATATATTAACAATTTTATAGAAGAAACAATAACAACGACACTAAACAAAACAAAATATTATTATATATTTTCAATATGTCCTGAAAATTACTGTAAAAATTTATGTAGTGATGAAATATATGAAAAATATGGAGAATGTTGCATAAGAACTGAAAAAATAACTCTTGCGTTTTTTAATATGAGCTTACCTGATTCATATGATAATGATTTTGTTGAAATTTATTTGGGCGTATGGCCTAATAATATGAGGGTGGAAAAGTGTTGAATAAAAAGGGGTTTGTTATTGCACCGATAGTATTCATTGTTATGTTAATGATAGCTATAACTTTTTCACTTTATGTTTCAAGTATTGATAGAGAAATAGCTAAAGGCATAAGAACTAGCTCTTCTGTTCAAATGGGTATATATGAAATAGAAAAAGAATTAATTCGTCAAGAAACTTTTGTAAGGCTTGCAATAAGAGCATGTTTTGAAGAAAATATTGAAAATTGTGTTGATGATAAATTGAATGATGCATTAGGTGACTGGGATTGGAATGTAAAAATTGATGAAAATTCTTTTCAATTTAATTCCAAACCTATCAACGCAACAAATATAAACATGACATCAGATAGTATTAAAATACAAGGTAATTTTTCAAGTGATTAAAATGTTTGGTAAACAGAAAGATAAAATAGAAATGTTGGAAAAAGTTGTCGATGCAATGAATAGAAGTATTGATGATTTAACCGCGGAAGTTAACATACTGAGACAGGAAGTTAGAGAACTTAAAAAAGAAATTAAGAAAAAATAGTTTTAAAATATTTGCAGTTTATTTTTATTGGACAAATTTTACATTTGGGTTTTCTAGCTTTACATATCTCTCTACCGTGCATAACAAAAAGTCTGTTAAATTCGAGCCAGTGTTTTTTTGGAATTTTTTCTAATAATGATTTTTCAGTTTTATCTCTGGTTTTTTCATTAACTAATCCAATTCTATTAACTGTTCTAAAAACGTGGGTGTCAACTGCTATTCCTTCTGTTTTTTTAAAACCATAAGACAATACTATATTAGCAGTTTTTCTTCCAACCCCTGGTAGTTCAATTAATTCTTTCATACTATTTGGAACTTTTCCATTATATTTTTTTAAAAGTATTTTTGAAAGTTTTTTTATGTTTCTTGATTTGACATTAAAAAAAACACCTCTTTTAATTAAAACTTTTAATTCTTTCAAAGGAGCTTCAGATATTTGTTTGGGTGTTTTGTATTTTGAAAAAAGTTTCTCTGATGCAGCGATTGCAT
>SLLY01000036.1 GCA_007133845.1 Candidatus Woesearchaeota archaeon | reverse complement strand
ATAAAAAAGTTCCACATCTCTTTCAACTTTATGAATTTCTTCTTCAGGTTTAAATTCTTCAAATAATCTCACATTTATCCCCATTTTATAAAACAATAATACTTTTTATTCTTTATTATATGGTGATGAATAAGGATAAAATGCTAATTTTATGAATTTTTTTAATTCACATAAATTCTGGAACGTCTATCCCAAGAATACTTAATCCATTTTTTATTATGTTTTTATAAGCTTTTATTAAAAATATCCTTGCTGTTTTCAATTCCCTATTTTCTTCTTGTGTTATTGGACAATTTTCATAAAAATTATTGAACATGCTCGCAAGTTCATATAAATAGTTGGATAGTTTTTGCAATTCGTAATTTTCAGAAACTTCCTCAATTATATTTGGGAATTGGTACATCTTTTTTGCCAACAAAATTTCGTATTTATTTTGAAGATTTAATTTTCCCACCTTTTCATTCTTATTGATTTTATCCAAAATCTTTTTGCTTCTTACATATGTATATTGTATATATGGAGCACTCTTTCCCTCAAAATTTAAAGATTCTTCCCAATCAAAAATAACATTTTTATTTGGAGCGATCCGGAGAATTGAATATTTTATTGCCCCATAACCTATTACTTTAGATATCTCATCTAATTCTTCTTTTGATATGTTTTGATTTCTTTTTTGAATTTCCTCATTTGCTTTTTCAACTGCTTGTTTCATAAAATCAGTCAAAAGAACTACATTACCTCTTCTTGTCGACATTTTCCCACTTTTAAGCAAAATAAAGGAGTAAAATATTGGTTCCGGTGCTTTTTTACCTAGAATGTCTAATATAGATTTTAATTGCTCAAAATATAATTTGTGTTCTTCTCCCAAAACTACTATATTCCTTTTAGTTTTTTTTATTTTGTCTAATGTGTACGCAATATCTCTTAATAGATACAAAGAAGTTTTATCTGCCCTTGTGAGAGGAACATAAGGTTCTTTCATAGCTAAATTATAATCCTCTAAATTTACTGCCAGTCTGCCATCTGTTTCTTCTAATTTATCTTTTTTCTTCAATTTATTAATAATATTATTTAGTTTCCTAGATTTTACATAATCACTTTCAAATACAAATTTATCATATTCTATACCCAAATCACTTAAAATTTTTTTCTGTCCATCAACAGCGATTTTACATACATTTTCAAAAAGCTCTACTGTTTTTTTATCTCCAGACTCCAAATTTTTAAGTAGTTCAAAAACCTCTCTTTCAATAGAAACATTTGTAACCATTTCCGCATATATTTTTACATACAAATCTAAAAGTTCCTCAAATGAAACTTTCATATCTTTCTTTTTGGCTGCAAGAACGAGCATCGCAACCTGTTTTCCAACGTCATTTACTAAATATTGTGTTTCCACATTATATCCTCTAAATTTTAAAAGTCTTGAAATAGAATCTCCTATTAATGCATTTCTTGCCCTTCCGACATGAGGACTCGCATTCGGATTGGTGGATGTGTGTTCAACAAGAATCTTGCCTTTTTTATTTCCTTTTCCAAAACCTTTTTTTACAAATTCTTTTTTAATTATATCACATAACTTCTCAGAACTCATAAAAAAATTAACATATGGACCAACAGCTTCTATCTTTTCAATCCACGCATTTGGTTTTATCTTTTCAGCAATATTTTTTGCAATTTCTGCAGGATTTTTCTTTTCCCTTTTAGCTATTTCAAAACAAGCAAATGAAAAATCACCATGATTTTCGTCCTTCGGTGTTTCTAATTTTGCATTTTTAATGCCTATATTATATAGTATTTTCTTAACATTCGTCTCAAAATCCATAACAAACAAAAGAAAATCATTTCTTTTTAACTTTTCCAATTATTTGCAATTTCAAAAATTAGTTTTGCACCCAAATTTATAGTAATATTGTTTATGTCTTTTCCTGGATTTATTTCAACCAAGTCAAATCCAATCTTGTTGTCTATTTTTTTAATCAATTCTAAAACATCTCTGCTTGTAAGTCCGCACGGTTCAATACATCCTGTTCCGGGAGCAAAACCAGGGTCAATCGCATCAATGTCTAATGAAACATATATTTGTTTTCCGTCAAATTCGTTTTTTATAAGTTGAAGTGCTTTATTCAATTCAAAATCTTTTGCATGAATAAATGGAATTTTGTTTTCAATCAGAAAATTATATTCATCTTGACTCCAATTTCTGAGTCCTATCATAACTATTGGTATTTTTTGTTCCACTATTTTTGGTATGACATCTCCAAAAGGAAAATAATTTTTTTGAGAATCTGGATGTGCATCAATAAAAACTATACCTATATCATATTTTTTTTCAGAAAAACCCTGAATAATAGGAAGTGTTATGGAGTGATTTCCTCCTATTGAGATGATTGGTTTATTGTTTTCTAAAAGCTTAGAAATTTTTGTTTTAATCCTATTCATTGTTTCTCCAAAATTTTCTCCCTCAACTGTGTCACTAGAATCAAAAATATTTTTCATTTCTCCTGTTTCAGAAAAATAAAAATTTTCAAAAGAGTTTCTTATTTCAAAAGGTGCATCTAAACATCCTTTGTTTTCAGTTCCTTGGTCTACAGGGAATCCTACAAGAATTATGTCTGCATCTTCTTTTTTCTCAACAAATCTCATTTTTATTTCTTCTTATCTTCTACAAATTTTTCAAAAGATCTGTCATATGTTTTTTCCGCTTCTTCTGAAAAAGCACATGCTGGAAGCTGGTTTTTTGCTAAATGGTGTCTTATACATTCGCAACACAAACCTTTTCTTGGACAGCCTTCGTACGTGCATTTACAAGATTCAACGTTTCTTTCTTTTTGACATTCCATAATAATAGTTGAAATTATCTTTTTAAATATTTAATCAAATTTAAAAATATGGTGAACTGGATGTTTAAATACTGGTTTTTCGTTGGACTAACGATTTTAATTTGGGGTAAATTTTTTTTAGAAATTCTACAACTTTTTTCGCATATTCTTCATCAAGAATAGTGCCATAATATATCATGCCATTTCTGAAATATCTTAATTGATTCGCAAATTGTATATCATTGTTATTGAAATTTAATTTTTTCATATAAGATACTTCTGCTTCATGAGCTCCTTGTCCTGATGCATTATAACCATCTAAAAGCATTTTTGCTCTTACCAATTCCATAAATATATCATAGCAATCCTTGATAATTGAATTCGCGTTTTTATTATTAATACTTATTTTTTCTATTCTTTCGTTTAAACCTTCAAAGGATAATTCTGCTTCTCTTATTAAAAATTTAGCTCTTGATTTATCTGAAGCTTGCTTTTTTACAGTTCCAATGACTAAAAACTCATCAAACTCTTTTAACGGTTTCATAATTCTATCCCTCCAGTTAACACAATTCCATTAAAAATATTTTCCTTTAAATTTTTGTGTATTTTTTTAAAAGATTTGTAATAATTTATGATTATCTTTCTTTCGAATAATTTTTCAAATTCATTTAAGTTAACATTTTTTTCTTTCCTTCCAACAATAGCAATATCTATATCGGAGTTTATTGTGTCATCTCCTCTTGAAAAAGAGCCAAATAAAATAATAGTTGCACCTGCAAATTCTTTTTCAAGAAAATCAGACAATCCATACATGTAAATTTGTCTTAAATTCTCAACCCGTTTTAATTGCAAAGTTTTAGAATTTTCACGATTAAGTTCTATAGACCATCGCTTAGATTCCTTATCCTGATCTAATTTAACTAAATTCATATTTTCTAATTTAGGAAGGGCTTTTTTTACTGCTGGCTGAGAAACTTCAAGTCTTTTTGAAATTTGTCTCTGATTTAATTTTTTTCCGACATTTGTAAATAAAAGTCTCAAAATTTTTTGTTGCAAAGAAGTTAACTCAAGTTTATACTTATTAACCATAGTTAATCTATATTAACTTAAGTTTATATACATTTCGAATTGTGTATAATAGCTTTAAATACATTATGGACTGGCTGGGATTTGAACCCAGAATCCTCTGCGTTCTCGATTTTTAATTTTTAATCATATGCGAGGCAGATGTCATGCCAGATTAGACCACCAGCCCAAAAAGATTATTTTTGATTGTCGTATTCTTCTTTTTCATTTTCCCAAATTTCGTATTTAACACCAGCTTCATCCAGAAACATTTTACTATCTTGTGAAGCGTGATAATCTTTTTGAACAACAATTCTTTTTATGCCAGAGTTTATCAAAAGTTTTGTGCAATCTAAACATGGAAACATTTTAGTATATACTGTTGAATTATCAATACCCACTCCAAAACGTGCAGCATTTGCAACAGCATTAGCTTCTGCATGTGTTGTTCTGACGCAGTGTTTTCTTATTTCCCCATCTGTATGAAGGACATCTCTAAACAAATGCCCCACATCATCACAATGAGGAAGTCCTATTGGAGAACCAACATATCCAGTTGCAAGAATTCTCTTATTTTTTACAATTATCGCTGAATTTTTACCTCTATCACAAGTTGCTCGCCCTGAAATGGCTTCGAGCATTTTCATAAAATATTCATCCCAACTCATTCTAGTCATTTTTACACCCCTTTGTCTTCAATTTTATTCTCAAAATTTTCATTTCTCGCGAGAAGAAATAAAAAATCAGACAATCTATTTACATATACAATTAAGTTTTTATTGATTTTATGTTTTTCTGTTATGCTAACAATGTTGCTTTCGCAACGCCTGCAAACACTTCTTGCAATATGAAGTAACGAAGCTGTTTTTGTACCACCAGGTAAAATGAATTTTTCAAGTTTTGGAAGTTTTTTCTCAAGTTTTTCTTCTTCGTTTTCAATCCATATTATTTGTTTTTTTGTTATCCTACCTTTTTTTGGCTTTTGCAAATCTATGCCCGCTAAATAAAGATGTTTTTGTACTGTTTCAAGTTTTTCTTCCAATTTTTTATTTTTGCTTATAGAATTGATGTAACCTAATAAAGAACTTAATTCATCAATACAACCGTATGCATATATCCTAGAATCATCTTTACACATAGTTACACCAGCTATCACTGTACAACCTTTATCTCCCATACCACTAGATATTTTTACCATTCAAATCACAAATGACAGGTTGAACAACCACCAGCATATTCCGCATCAACCACAATTATATCCTTCTTTGAATCTTCTTCTTCATGTTTTTCAAATTCAGATAATGAATGAGATTTTATTATTTCTTTTGGTATTTTCTCTTCTTCTTTTTCTTCATCTTCTTTTCTATCTATGTTTAATACTTGCTCTGATTTACTCTGGTCTCTGTAGATAGTTATTCCTTTACAGTCTAAATCATACGCTAACATATACACTTTTTTTATGTCTGCCACACTTGCACTTTTTGAAAAATTAACTGTTTTAGATACTGCATTTTCAGTGTGTTTTTGAAAAATTGCTTGCATCATTACATGCCATTCAGGAGATATGTCGTGTGCAGTGACAAATATTTTTCTAACATCTCTTGGTATATCTTCCATATCATATATCGTTCCTTTTCTAGCTATTTTTTCCATCAATTCTTCTGAATAGAAATCTTTTTCTCTAGCTATCTGTTCGAATAATGGATTTACTTCAAGCATTTCTTCTCCACCAAGTATATGTTTCCTTACATAAGAAATTGCAAATAAAGGTTCTACACCACTAGAACATCCTGCTATAATACTTAATGTTCCTGTTGGAGCAATAGTTGTTACAGTAGCATTCCTTCTTTTTATTCCTTTTTTGCTGTAGATACTTTTTTCCCAATTAGGAAAGACACCTCTTTCTTCTGCTAATTCTCTGGATTTTATTTCCGCTTCTTTTGTAACGAAGTTCATAATTTCATCAGCAATAGCTACACCTTTATCCGAATTATAAGGAATTCTTAATTTTATAAGCAAATCAGCAAATCCCATAACACCAAGCCCTATTTTTCTATTATTTCTAGACATTTCATCTATTTCTTGTAATGGATATTTATTTGCATCTATAACATTATCTAAGAAATGTACAGCATTTCTAATAGTCTCTTTCAACTTTCTCCAATCTATTTCATAATATTTTCCTGTTTTTTTAACCATTTTTGAAAGATTTATAGAACCCAAATTACAAGATTCGTATGGTAATAAAGGCTGTTCTCCACACGGGTTAGTGCTTTCAATTTCTCCTATTTCAGGCGTTGGGTTTTCTTCATTTATTTTGTCAAGGAAGATAATACCCGGGTCTCCACTTTTCCAAGCTAAAGTTGCTATAAGATTGAAAACATCTTCAGCATCTAATTTACCTACTACTTTTTTGTCTCTAGGATTTATTAATTCGTATTTTTCCTTTTTCTTCACAGAATCCATAAATTTTTTAGTAAGTCCTACAGATATATTGAAATTGTTTAAAACACCTTCTTCTTCTTTAGATGAAATGAAATCTAAAATATTAGGGTGATCCACTCTTAAAATTCCCATGTTTGCACCCCTTCTTTTATTATGGACTAAAACTCCGTTGGCAACAAACTTTTCTGCAGTAGGAATCATTATATCCATTGTATGTTTTTTATCTTTACTCTTTTCTACAACCCTACTATAGAAGTATTTATCATCCACTATTTTTAATATTTTTTTACTTTGAATTTCTTTAAAGTTTTTAATAAGGATTTTTAATCTTTTTCTAGTCAAATTTCTTTTTGTAACTGGCTTAACACCCGCTATATAATGTTGAATTGCTCTGTATAACTTTCTATTGGAATTTGAGTTTTCATATATTTGCCTCAATCTCTTTTCTTGATTTGGGATTACATCATTATATTCAAAGTCCCTATCCTTTTGTCTAGAAATCAGTTTTTTGTTTTTATGTTTTGATACAAATCCAATTTCTTCAACAAATTTTTTAGCACTTCCTTCTTGTATTATTGAAAGTACAAAAACAGGGTTTTTTCCAAAACTTGTTTTTCTATTTTTATTTACACTTACTTTTGAAATTATTCCTAATCCCATCAATAATTGTTGCACTTCTTTTACTAAGTTTTCAGATATTGAAGATAAAGTAGGGTATCCATCAACGTGAATATGTCCATCTCCCTCAAATAACCCTCTCAAAAAGGATTTTGCACTTTTTGTTGAAGATTCAAAAATCATCGAAGGCACTCTTGCATTTTTTGCTCCTTTCTTATTCCACTCACATTTTTTAAAATATCTGCATAAATCCTCTGAATAGAATATTAGACAAGAGGAATTGTCACCCTCCTTTCTTTCAATTCTACCGAGTTCAAGTCCAAATAAATTTTGCATCAGGTAGATTATTCTATTTTTTAATTCGTCTTCTTTATCTGCAACTGAAAAAATAATTCGCCCACCAGAACTTATACATCCATCCGCAGTGAATATCCCAATTATTTCTGCAAGTTCTTCATTCATTTTTTTTGGAATTCTTAATTTAGTTGCATTAAAATGCTGTTCTTTAATTTTTGGCAGTTCAATATCTTCTCCTATATGTCCTCCCAAAACATGTATTATCCAATCTCCCTCTATTATTTTTTCAGCGGTCTTCCAGGAAAATTCACCT
>SLLY01000014.1 GCA_007133845.1 Candidatus Woesearchaeota archaeon | reverse complement strand
TATAACAGCATATAACTTTTTTAAGAAAAACCTACTGAAAGAAATAGAGTATACTAAATATATTGAATTGGGTGAGAGATGTTTTTTATTTTATTTTGATAAAAATTGTAAAGATTTTATAAAAAAAGCAAGGGAATCTGTATTTGTCCATAATGCTTTTCCTATAAAATTTGAAAAGAATAATTTTAGTCTTGATGATGTAAATGAAATAGTTGAAAAAATAAATAATGATGATTCATTTAGTTTAGAAAAAACATTTGCAATCGATACTTTATCTTTCTGTTCGGAAACACATACAAGAGATTTGGAGGTAAAATTGGGCACTAAACTCGAAAGAATTGGTTATAAAGCAGATAGAAAAAATCCCGAACAAATAATTTTTGCCATTATTTATAAAAACAATCTTTACTTAGGGTATCTTGAAATTGAAAATGTAGTGTATCCATATTTAGATAATGCAAAAAGATTTTCTAGAAAAGGGTCTTCAATCAATAGAGCACAATATAAAATTATTGAGGCAATCGAAAGATTTGATATTAAACTTAAAGGAGATTTAGCTTTAGATCTTGGTGCTGCACCTGGCGGTTGGACAAAGGAACTGGCTAAAAGAGGTTTTAAAGTGTATGCTGTAGACCCAGCAGAATTAGATACAAAAGTTAAAGAAAATCACAATGTGATTCATATAAAAGAAAGAATTGAAAATGTTGATTTAAAAGATATGAAATTTGATTTGATTGTAAATGATATGAATATTTCTCCTTTAGAATCTTCAAATCTTTTGGTTTCTCTCTCTGAAAAATTAAAATCTGATGGATTAGTTATAATGACTATAAAGCTTGTTTCAAAAAACTTAGATAAATTTATTGATAAAATTAAAGATGTTTTAAAAGGAGTATATGAAATAAAAAAAGTGAAGCATTTGCAGCAAAATAGACAGGAAGTAACGGTTTTTATGAAAAAAATATAATCTTTTTTGAATTTTTTCCGTTACGAAATTACCTTCAAATGATTTATTATTTTCAGTAAAATTAATTAATTGAATAAAAACGAAATAGATAACTTTAAATATCAATTGATATTATAGAATATCATATGGTAAGGAAAAATACCAAAAAAATTATGAAATATTATTTTTTCGATAATCCTACTTCTAAACTTAGAGTGAGACAAATAGAAAAAAAATTGAATTTATCAATGCCTTCTGTGTTGAGGTATTCGGATGAATTAGTTAAAGAAAAAATATTAAAAATTGAAAAAATTTCAGGTGTTACTTTTTTTTCTGCAAACAGAATGTCTAAAAAATTTTTATTTGAAAAACAACTTTATAATTTAAAAAAAATGAATGAAAGTGATTTAATAGATTACTTAAAAAAAGAGCTTAGCAATCCATTAATAATTGTATTTGGTTCTTATTCAAAGGGAGAGGATATTGAAAAAAGTGATATTGATTTGTACATAGAAACTCCTTCAAAAAAGAAGGTAGATTTGAAAAAATTTGAAAAAATTTTAAAAAGAGATATTCAGCTGTTTGTTTTTCAAAGTATAAAAAAAATAAATAATGTTCATTTGAGGAATAATATAATCAACGGAATTGTATTGAATGGTTTTTTAGAGGTTTTTAAATGAAAAGTTCTACATGGAAAGAATGTTTGATTTCAAATGAGTCGATTAAGATAAGTCCAGATAAAGAAAAAGCAAAATCTTTAGTAAAAACAGCTAATGAAAGGATAGATGTTTTTGGTAAGAAAATAAACAAAAAGAATGCTAATTTTGTTTTTGAAATATATTATACATCCATTTTAGAAAAAATCCATGCAATAGTTCTTCTAGAAGGTTACAAAATAAGAAATCATATTTGTTTGGGATTTTTTATTAGAGATTTTTTGAAGAATGAAAAATTTTTTAGAACTTTTGATGATTTTAGATATAAAAGAAATTCTATCGTTTATTACGGCAAAAAAATGGATTTTAAAACTGCACAGATTACAATAGAAAAAGCAAAAAAATTTTCAAATGAACTTGAAGAAATTTTGAACAAAAATTATTTTCAGTAAAGTTTTAATGTGGTTATTTTTTTGTTGTTTATATGAATTTTAACGTAATTAGCATGCTTGGATTAGTTTATTTTATGCTATTTTGCAGTATTTTTTGGGTACTTCTATATCTTGAAAAAGAAAAGGAATTGAGTGGAGACCCTATACCAAAAAGATTCCCTTTGGTAAGTATTATTATTCCTGTTTATAGAAACGACACCGAAAAAGAAATTGAAAAATGTGTTTCTTCTGCATTAGACACTACATACAAAAAAAAAGAACTTATTTTGGCGTGGAATGGGCCAAAAAATGAAGTGTTTGATTTTTGTAAAAAACTTGCAAAAAAGAATAAAGTAAGATTGACTGAAACAGAGAGAGTTGGTAAAGCAGTTGGGATGAATCAGGCATTAAAAGTTGCAAAGGGTGAACTTTTTTGTTGTTTGGATGCAGATTCTTTTTTTCATAGAGATGCTTTGGAACATATGGTTGGATATTTTGAGAATAAAAATATAGGTGCTGTAACCTCATCAATGAAAGTTTACAAAGCTGAAAATATATGGCAGAAAATTCAGTGGGTTGAATATATTTTTGCTATTTATTTAAGAAAGCTTTCATCTTTAATCGATTGTTTGTATGTGGTTCCAGGACCCGGGAGTATGTATAAAACTGATTTGGTTAAAAATTTAGGATATTTTGATGAGAATAATTTGACTGAAGATATGGAGATAGCATTTAGAATACAGGATGCAGGATATAAAATAAAAAATAGTTTGAATTCTTTTGTTGATACTGTCGCACCCAAAAAACTTTGGGTTTTAATAAAGCAAAGAATAAGATGGTATGCAGGTTTTTGTGATAATTTAAAAAAGTATAAGCATATGCTTCTAAATCCAAAAACAGGAATGCTTGGCATGTTCATGCTCCCACTATCTATCGTGTGGGTTGCTGTTGTTATATATTCTTTAGCTTATCTAATAAATCAATTAGCTACAAGTATATGGTTAAATCTGAAAACTTTATGGTTGGTTGGTTTTGATTTGGATATATTTATAAGTAGAATTATGGACACACTACGTTTAAATCCCACTTTTATGATTTGGTTTGCAGTTATATTGACAGGTATTGGTTTACTTGTAATATATCTTGGTTTGAAAATGTCGAGAGAAGACGTAAGACTTAAATATAAATATCCACATTATATTGCATACTTGTTGATATATAGTGTATTGATTGGTATTTTTTGGATATTCACATTTGGATATCTTTTAACTAGGAAGAGACTTAAAAAAGAGGATTTTTGGTAAAATGAGCACACTAATAAAAACTGCATTGGTAACAACCTTCATATTTGTAACTGGCATAATCTTTGGATTGTGGCTTGGAACAGAAAGGGTTGGAGAATTGGACAGAACAATGATAGAATTAGAAGAAAGTATAAAAAGTGCCGAACTTCAGCTTATGTTTTTCGATATTATGGGGGAAGAAATTTCATGTAATTACTTAGAGCAACAAAGGTGGGAAATAAGTAGCGAAACAGATGCACTTGGAAGAGAAGTTGAAAGATATGAGAATTCTATGAAGCTTGATGAAGATTCTTTTTTTGAATTGAAAGAAAGATACACATTATCCATGTTAAGAAGCTGGTTAAATGTAGAAAATATAAAGGGTAAGTGTGATGCTGATTTTGTAACTGTTTTGTACTTTTATTCGAACAAATATTGTGATACTTGTGAAGAACAAGGTATAATATTATCTTTTTACAAAGAAAAATTGGAAGGGAATTTATTAATTTATTCGATAGATTCTGATTTAGATTTACAAATCGTTAATATGCTTAAAGATGTTTATGAAGTTGAAGAATATCCTGTTTTAGTAATAAATAGAGAAATTTATACAGGATTTAGAAATACAGGAGAAATAAAAGGAATACTCTGTGAAGAAAATCCTGCTCTTAAAATTTGTTAATTAATTGCTTAATCTTTTAGGAACTAAAACTTGAGTTCTAACTACTCGTCCATCTGGTCTAGTAGATTCGCATACACATGCAGTTTGAGTTAAATCTTCGAGTCCCTCTGGTGGTGCATGAGGTTCATAATAACAATAGTGTTCGACAAAAGAACTATCTTCGCTTATGTTAGCATTCATTTCTAAAGTCATTCTAACACACATTTCCTCATATCTTTCTGTTTCCATTCTTATTCTGTATGTATGCATAGAATAGTATACACCAAAACCACCTACAACCATTAGGATAAGGCAGATTATTACCGCATTTTCTGTGTCCATGATTACTCGAATATTCTATATTTTAAAAATGTTTTGTTAGAAATTTTTTTTAAAACAAATTAAAGAAATCGTTTTTATCTTTTTTAATTTCTACTATATCTTCATTACCAGTAGAGTACATGAAATCTCCATATACTGTATGTCCGATGTTATCTATTTTCATGTTTCCTTCGTATAATATTTCCGAATTTATTAATTTAGAATATTCTTCTATTGCTTTATATATTTCATCATCAGAAATGGGTATGTTTGAGTATTCATTACTAGCTCTTGAAATGTATTTTTTCCCATCTTCTAAACCTTCTCCCACAGCAATTGTAGTTCTTCCAACTATGTTTCCATCACTGTTTTTTAAAACTGCAAAAAATATGCCGGGAACTTCTGAAAGATAGTGCATACTATTGGTGAATTGTGAACCATTCGGGCTCATGCAAGAATAAGCTTTTTTTAATGTAATAAGTTGGTCTTCTAAATTATAAGGTTCGAAAGAAATTGTTCCTTTTTCTGTGGGATTTTCAGATATCTCCATTATTGTTTTCAATCTAGAACTTAATTTTTCTAGTTCTAATGAATCTTCTATTTTATCTGCGTTTTTTCTTTTCCAGTTTTTAAGTTTATTATACATCTTCTCAGCATCTAATTTATAATCGGATAATTCTCCATAACTTAAATCTACTCTTATCCCTGTTTTTTCTTCTAACGAATCATTATAATTTTCTACTTTTTCTTTTATTTCTTTTATTTTTGTGTCGATTGAAAAATTTACTTCAGTTGTTAAATTTGGAAGTTCATAGTTGTCATAGCCATCCCACTTATTTTTGACTATAATATCATTTAGCAAATTTGAAAATCTGGAGTTTCCTTCGCAATTTTCAGGATTTAAATAATCGTGATATTCAGAAAACTTCATAATTCTTTCTGAATCTGTTCCTTCAAATAAATCACTAATCTTGTTTTTTAGATATTCGTTTATTGATTTTATATCACTTTTATCAACGGTTTCCCAATCTTCATCAATGCATTTTGTTATATCTGTGCTTAAAGAATCTAGAGCTGCAGCGTAGTCAACAAATTTAAACAGTTGATTTACTTTTTTATTACTAGATATATCTAAGTTTGTTTCGGCGAGTATTTTCTTTATTTTTTCGTTTTTATTAAATTTTATACCCATATCGATTAATTTATACTTGGAAAAATTTTCTCTTATATTCTCTAAAAAGGGTTTTGAATAATCTCCTAGTCCTGTAATTATTCCTTTTAAATAATTTTCAAAATTCATTTCTTCTGAATCATTAAAGGGGCTTGTAATTTTATCTAAATTATCATATATTAAAGGGATATATTCGAATGTTTCTTTTTCAAGAGAATAATTGACTATTAATTTTTTACTTAATCTATTTTCAACGCCCGCCAATAAATCATCTATTTTTTGTATTTGTTCTAAGTATTTTTTTAATTTTCCAAAAGAAGCAGCTTTTGCTAATCCATTACCCAAATCTTCCTCTGCTCTGCAATGGAATTTATTCAATTTGGAAAGGGTTTCTTCACTAAACAAATTATTTATTTCTTCTATGTTTTCTTCTATTTCATTTAAAAATATTTTTGGTTTTTCTGTATCTTTTTGAAATATATCTTCTGGATAAAATGATTCTGAAAATCCGTTTCTAAAATATTTTTTAAATGTGTCATTTGATTCGATAAAAATGTCTCTAATTCTTTCGAAATTTTTATTCAAATATTTAGCTTTGTCTTCTTCAAATACTAATCCTTTACAAGAAATATCTGCAAATAAACCTTCAAAATATTCGAAATCGACGTCCGTTTCAAAAATATCTTGTTTTTCTAATCTTACATTTTCTATTTTTTCACACAAATCTCCTAATATTTTTGTGTCTGCATTTTCTAATCTTTCTATATATTCATCAAAATGTCTGCTTAAAAAATTTACACGAAATGGAAGCATGTATGTCATTTCTCTAAAAAAAGCTGGATTTTCAAAAGGTTCTAATGCATCAATCATTTTTTCTATTTTTTTAGGACCTTTTGTAGAAAAACTTAATATTTTATCTATACAAGATATTGAGGAAGAATCATATTTTTCAACTAATTTCGATATTTTTTCTACATTATACTCGAGAGTTTCTAACATTAGTTTTCTTTCATCTGAATTTTTTAAATTTTGTTGGGGTATTGCAAAATGGAGCATATAATCTGCAGCGGATTCGTTTTTTAAGGTTTCAAAAAAATCTAATAATTTATCAATTTCTTCTGCGTCCCAATTACTTAATTTTTCATACGCTCTCGTAGATATATCGTCTTCACCTATAATACGTTCTAAATTTTTGTTTGTAGACATTTTTACCACTTTATAGTAACTATGTAGTTGTATTTTTTATTTATAAACTTTACTAAATTAAAAGAAAATGCTGTTGCTAAATGTTGTAAAATAAAAGAAAAAGAAAAAAAAGGTTTGAGAGTTTAGTTAAACTCTACGCCTTCAAATCCTGCAGCGGTGTTCAAAGTTACCAAGTTACCCGTTAATTGGTCTGCAAATTGTCCGTCTCTGAAGTTTCCTGCGACAACTTTTCCTGCTACTTCGGTATCTTCTCTTGAATAACCTGCAATTATCAATGCATCGTTTCCGGCAAATGCGCCTTCAATGTATTGAATTATTGCTGTGTTTTCTGTGTAATCTTCTGCAGCCCATGTTGTTGGTACCAATTCGTTAACCAATTCGTTAACTGCTGGTCCACCAATTAAAATAACTGGTCTTTGTGGTACTGCTGGCCCACCTTCAACAACTTCATAAGAAGGTTGTTCTACTGGGTCGATTACTGCACCGATATGGTTCATTCTCATGTTTGCAAATACTTGTTCTTCTGCGTGGAATACAGTTACATCTTCTCTGTCATCATCTCTTCTAAATAATGTACCATATTCTTGTCCGTCAAGACCCCATTCAATGTCTGAATCGTATTCTTCTGGTCTCATTCTCTTTCCTGTAATACCATCGACACTTGTTGAGAATTCATCGTCTTCGTCAAGACTTAAAACCATTACACCAAGAGTTCCTTCTTGTTCAACTGTTCCAAAGCTTATTTGTATATTTTCTACTCCTGTGTTTTCAAATCCTTCACCTACTTGTTGTGGTCCAATCTGTGATTCAAAACTGATTAATGCTCCTAATTCTGTTTCTATAATGAATCCTCCATTAAATTCTCCACTTGGATTTTCAAATGTAAGATTCCATCCAGCTTCGTTGTCTCCTTCACATGTAAGGTTTATTGTGTATGTTCCGATTCTTTCTTCAGT
>SLLY01000075.1 GCA_007133845.1 Candidatus Woesearchaeota archaeon | reverse complement strand
TTTAATTAATTCTTTTATATTTTTTCTAAATTCTTTCCAAAATACATCACCGCTCATATTCATTACTTCTGTTATACTTTTTCCAGTAAATTCGATATATGTAGATATCACAATAGGTCCCATACTATATTTAAGATTTTTAGAAACTGGAGTTTTACAAAAATTACCTATTAGTTTTGGAGGAACTATTTGTACATCTTCTATAAAATATTTTATATTTTCTATAAAGAATTTTAATTCTTCTTCTTGTACCATTTCATTTTTAACACCTTTTCTTAATGAGAATTTTTTTCTTTCTAAACTTGAAATCATATGTTCTAGATGTGTATTTATCGAATTATATAATTTCATCAAATTGTTGGTTCGTTTTCTATAATCTCCCCAAAAGTTTTGAAAAATCATAAAAAATTTCACCTTTTCCTTTTCAAATTTTGGATCCACCGTTAATAATTCTGCTATGCCTTCGAAATACACATTTTCCCAAAAATATTTGAATTTTTCATTAAGTAGTCCTACACATTGACCAAAATCTTCCACACTTCCACGTTCTGGAGAAACAGGATCAACACTATCTGTTTGTCTACTTGTCCATCTGTAATACATTTTCTGACTTTTATATTTTGCAGCAGTTACTATATGTGCAATTTCATGAATAATAGTTTCTGCAGGTTCTCCATATTTTTTGGTGAGTGGCGTTTCTTTGACTATACTAATATTTTTTGTGTCATATTTTATTGTAATTGTATTAGTACGTCCTTCACATAAATTGATAATTTCTTGATTATCTACAGAAGAACCTTCTCCAGGAATTATTTTTATTTTTTTTAAACCCTTCAAAACTGCAAGATTAGTAAGCATTTTCCAAACTTCTGTATTAGATATATTATTAAAAAATACATTCAACGGTTTTTCTCCATAATGCAAACTAAGCTCGCTTTTAACATCTCTGTGAATTAAAAATACAATCCCATCTACTAAATATTTTTCATGGTCATTAAATACTTTCTTTCTTACTATTTTTGCCATTTGTATCTTTCCATAAAAATATAAAAATAATATTTAGTTAAATACTTATTTTTCAAACATTTTAATTACCTTAGGAAAACGATGAAACCATCTATTCTATATCTTCCTGTTGGTGAGCCAATCGTTACCATATTACTAAATTCAGTTAGATACTGTTTTTCTAATGTTATATAACTCCATCTACCAGCAACCAGTTCCTCTTGGCTTAAGTAATATGTAGGTCCATCAACTCCTATTTGTATAGAAACATAACCAGGTTGGATAATTCTATTTATTCTTATACCCAACATAATGTCATCCCAACTTTTCAAATCCTTTTCATCTATATCGAAAGAATAAACATTTTCACTGGTAGGGGTTCTTGCTGCAACAAATTGAAGTTTTAAATCTGTTAAATTGTAAACTCCTCCTCTGTCTACTTCAAAAATAATTTCATTTTGCCCAATTCTCAAACCACTTTTATCTAATCTTTCCGAAACAATAACTAATTCATTTTCTTCAACAGATTCAGAAAATACTATATCTTCATTTATTTTTATTATCAATTCTCCTTCCATAATGGATTCGGTTGAGAAAAATGAAAGTCTCATTTCACTTCCTATTAGGTTATCCCTACTTAATGGAATTGTTTTAGTTTCTATTGGTTTTTCTGAACTATAGTATCTTTGAACAACATCTATTTCTATGTTGGAATAATCTCGACTCCAAAAATAACCCATATGATTAAATTCCAATAATATTTCGTTTTCATTTTCTAAAATAATGTTTGGTATTTCAATTTTCATTTCTCCAAGTTCTATATTTTTATAAAATAATATTGTTTCATTAACAGAAACCTCTATTTTTTGAGAACCTTTTAATTCAGTTACATTAATTCTTAAAATTAAACTATCTGTGTTCTCAATATTTATATTTCGAATGGATAATATTTGAGAGTCACTTCTAAGTATGGATGTTTTTGGGTTTATTTCCATAGAACTTACAATCCGTTCTCTGATTGGATATGAAACATAAACATCTTCTAATTCATAATCAAAAACTATCTCCCCCGTTGCATGTCCTATTTCTACAAATTCTCCACTACTAAAAATAGCTCTTTTTCCACCAACCTCTTCTATCAGTTTATCTTCTTCCGGTAAACCTATTGGCGTTAAAATTTCTGCTCTTTCTGCAGGATGAACCATGATAAGATATATTAACATCAACACTATCATAGATGCTAATATTATTGGTAATGCAAATTGTGCTTTTTTTGATATATTTACCATGAAATAAGAATGATTTTGTTATTAAAAAGCTTTTTCAAAATAAAATATTAGTCTTTATAGTATACAAAATGATATATATGAAAACTGCATTGAAATATGTTAATGGGTGTTGAGATAATTTTCGAATCAAACATTTTTTCGGACATGCATGCTGATTTCTATTTAAACGGATGTAACAAAAACAAAAATTTTAATAAAAAATCATTAGTTATTTTGAAAGATACATTAGAAGAACTTTTATTTGGAACTGATGCAGTTATTAATTTGGGAGATAATTCCGGAAAATATTCTGAAGATATTTATGAGAGTGTGATGTCGAATTCTGAAAATGATTCATATATCTCTATTTTAGGGAATCATGATGTTAATAAATTGAACATACAGGAAATAAATATACAGGAAACATCAAAATCAAACATAGAAAAATTTTATGAAAAAAAATTGAATGATGTTAGCTTGAAAAAAATTATAAAAAATAAGTATGGCTTATTTGGAAAGGCTCATAAAGAATTTGAAACGGTTAATGTGGATGGTAGGGAATCAAATTTTAGAATATATGCTAAAACTCTAAATGTGGACGAAGGAAAAATAGGATTGGTTTTTAGACATTTTCCTTTCGATTTTGAAAGAGCAAAGGAAAAAAGGATAGCTTATGATTTTATTAAAGAAGAAAAATTGTCAGCTCTTTATTTTGTGGCGGGACACTGGCACCACCAAAATTATGTTTCCACAAAATCAAATCAAAAAAAATTTGAACATTCGGATGAAAAAATTCCCATAACAAGCATAGTTCTTCCTCCTTTCACTATAGGGCATGCAGATAAAAATGTTATAGGAGAGCCTAAATTTAGGCCATATAATGATATTTGTTTTTATGCAAGTGTCTACCATATGCGGATTTTGGAAGATGGTTCATTGCTTCTAAATCAAAGATATTACAAAAATAAATCTGTAAAGGAGAACAATTGTCAGGAATTGAAGTTAGACCCTTCAGAAAATAAAACATCGAAGAATTATATTGAATGGGGTGAATTAATTGGAATCTCTTGAATTTTTAATTATGAAGAAAGAAATTTCGAAAAAAAAATTAAACAATTTGCCTAGAAAGCTCTATAAAATTTTTATTCTAAATGATGAACTGAATTCTGAAATATATTTAAATCCCATAAAAAAAATTTATAAATTGAATCAATCTGTCGGGAAATTGACATTGGAAAATTTAGAAATGGTTTACGAGTATAAAGACGAGGAATTAATTTTAATATGGGATAAAGTCAAATCTATAAATTTTGAAAAAGATTTTTTATACTTGAGATTTGATAAGGAATTTTTTACCAGTCAATATTCCAATTTTGAAGAATTTTTGGAAAATTACTAGAAATAGTAGACAACACCCCAAAAGTTAAAATATATGTCCTGTAAATTATGCTTATGCAATTAATTGAAATCAAAAATGATATTCCTGAACAATTATATTCATCACTTAAACAGCGAGGAATAAAAGAATTTAGACCACCTCAAGAACTTTCAATTAAAAACGGACTCTTGAAAAGAGAAAATTTGGTTGTTGCAAGTCCTACTGCATCAGGAAAAACCCTTATAGCTGAATTATGTTGTGTCAAAAATATCATAGAAAAAAAAGGAAAGGCGATTTACCTTTCACCTCTCAAAGCTCTTGCTAGGGAAAAATATTCAGAATTCAAAAAAAATTACCCATCTCTTAATGTAATGCTTTCTATAGGAGATTATGATTCAAGTGATCCGTGGCTTGAAAGAGCTGATATAATCATTTGTTCTAATGAAAAATTAGATTCTCTAATTAGACATAGTGTTCCATGGTTAAGAGAAATTAATACAATTGTAGTAGATGAAATTCATGTATTGGATCAACCTGATAGAGGACCTACATTGGAAGTTTTAATAACTCGTTTAAAAGAATTCTGTTCCAAAGCCCAAATTTTAGCACTTTCTGCAACAATAAAAAATGCGGATGAACTTGCTAATTGGCTTGATGCAAATTTAATAAAAAGTGATTATCGTCCTGTGGAATTGAAATATGGAATTTATTTAGATGACAAAATATTTTTCGACAATGAAAAAATCAAACTATCTGGAAAAGATATTCCCGAACACCAAATATTCGAAAATACATTAAAAATGAAAAAACAAATTCTCACGTTTCTTTCAAGTCGAAGAAATGCAGAATCTGTTGCTAAAAAAGCTAGAAGTGTTGCAAAGAATTATTTAACTATTGAAGAAAAAAAAGAACTTGAAAATTTAAGCAACCAAGTTCTGAACGTACTAGAATCTCCAACAAAACAATGCAAAAATTTATCTGAGTGTGTAAAATATGGAACTGCATTTCATCATGCGGGATTGGTTTCTAAACAACAAACATTAATAGAAGATGCTTTCAAGAAAGGAATTATAAAATTAATCTCCGCAACACCTACTTTAGCATTTGGCTGCAATTTACCTAGTCATACTGTTCTTGTGAGAGATTTGAAAAGATATAGTCCAGAATATGGGAGTGATTGGATACCTGTACTTGAAGTTCATCAAATGTTTGGGAGATCGGGACGCCCCGAATATGACAGGGAAGGAAGAGCGCTAACTATTGCTAAAACCGAATCTGAAAAAGATGAAATTTACGAAAGATACATTGTTGGAGAACCAGAAGAAATATATTCAAAACTTTCCGCAGAACCTGTTTTGAGAATGCAGACACTAGGTTTAATTGCGAGTAGAGAAGCCCCAGATAAAAAATCACTCTTCAATTTTTTTGAAAAAACTTTTTTCGCGTATCAATATGAAGATATGTGTAAAATTAAAAACATACTTAAGAGAATTATAAGTGAATTGGTTGAATTTGATTTTGTAACGATTTCAGGAGAAAAATTAAATCCCACTAAAATTGGAAAGAGAGTTGCAGAACTTTACTTAGATCCTTTATCTGCCCATCTTTTAATAGAAAAAATATCTAAGAAAAAGAAAAGCGATATGTTTTGGATTCATTCAATTTGTTCGTGTATCGAAATGTTTCCTCTTCTTAGAATATATGGGAATCAATTCAAAGAATTACAAGAATTATTTTTTGAATTTTCAGAACAATTGGAAGAACCAAATCCCTGGGATGTTGATTATGATAATTGGATTCGCGCGTTCAAAACATCGCTAATGCTTTTGGATTGGATAAATGAAAAATCAGATTCGGAAATTCTTCAGGAATACAGAGAAACACCAGGAATTTTGAGAAGAAGACTTTTCGTTGGAGATTGGCTTCTTTATTCTGCATCGGAACTCGCCAGAATAAAAAAACAAAAAGAGATTACACCCGTTTTGAGAAAATTAAGATTAAGAATAAAACACGGTGTGGGAAAAGAATTGCTAAATCTCATACAACTTAAAGGCGTGGGGAGAATAAGGGCAAGAAGACTTTACAATAAAGGAATCAAAAAAATATCTGATGTGAAAAAAACAGATATAAATATTTTGGAAAAAATAATAGGAGTCAAAACCGCAAAGAAACTCAAGGAACAAACAACCGAAGTATCTACTACAGGACAACAAACTTTATAATTAATTTTGTATTGATTTTTTTTGATATCAAATGGCTTTGGATGAAATAGATAATAAGGAAAAAACCGAATTGGAAAAAATTACTTCAGAACCTTTTTCTGTCCATAATGTTACAATAATTCCAAATGGAGAAGTTGAATATATGAGAGAGAATGACTACTTGTTGATAAAAGAGAAAGCATATCAATATAAGGGATGTGTTCTAATGGGAAGTAGGGAAAGAGATTATTTTTTTAATGAAGAAGATAATGAACTTTATCTCGAAGACGGAACAATAATTTATCCTAAATAATTTGACTGTTATGTTAACTTTTTAAATTGAGTGTTCTTTAAATTTTTGCGGGGGAGTAGTATAGTTTGGTATTATGCTAGCCCGGGGCGCTTAACCTTTAAAGCCCGGAACACAAAGTTCTGAAAAGCCCGGAACGCTGGTGACCCGAGTTCAAAAATCAGAACCCTGCCGGTTCCGATACCTCCGGCTGAGTTCGAATGAAAGTCTCGGCTCCCCCTTTGAATTTAATCTTTTAATTTTTTATTGAAATTTCAAAAACTTTAAATTGATAGAACAAATATTGAATTCAAAAAAGAGGTGAATTACATGAACAAAGTTTTTGACAAATGCGCACATTATGGGGATGATATAATACATTTTCTAAAAAAGAGCAAGTGGAACGCACTGCTAGTTTTTGTTTTATGTTTTATTGCTCCAGTTAATTTGATAATGTGGGGATTAATGATTTGTTCTCTTTATAATAAAAGAGCACTATGAATTGTTTTTGAAAAAATCTAAGAGAAGTCTGACACCCCATCCAGTTGGACCTTTTTTTATATAATTTCTTTCTTTTTTTGCCCAATGGACTCCAGCTATGTCTATATGTGCCCAAGTTGTATTATTTGTGAATGCTTTCAGAAATGCGGCGGCTGTTGAAGCTCCTGCAACTCCTGAACTATAACCCATGTTTTTTATGTCTGCTATGTCGCTTTCAATTGCTTTTTTGTGTTCTCTTGTTATTGGAAGCTCCCAACAGTTTTCATGTGTCGAAGAACCTGAATTTATTAATTTTTGAATTAGTTCCTTATCTGTCCCGAATATTCCAGCTGTTTCATAACCAAGAGCTCTCGTGCAAGCACCAGTTAATGTTGCTATGTCTATTATCGCTTTTGGTTTTTCTTTTGAAATGTAATATATGGCATCTGCTAATATGAGTCTGCCCTCACAATCAGTATCTATAATCTCAACGGTTTTACCTGACATTGATAAAAGAACATCTCCTGGTTTCATTGCGTCCTTTCCCGGCATATTTTCCACGCAAGGGAGAACTGCTTTTATGTTAACTGAAAGTTTTAATTCTGCAGCCGCATTTATCGCCGCTGCGACAGTTGCTGCACCGGACATATCTCCTTTCATTTCACCCATGTTTTCGCTTGGTTTAAGAGAAAGCCCCCCAGAATCAAATGTAACTCCTTTTCCAACGAGAGCATAGAAATCCTTTTTTCTACTTCCTTTATATTCTATTACAAGCATTCTTGGTTCTTGTTTGCTACCGGATGAAACTCCTATCAAACAACCCATCCCCATATCTTCCAAAGCCTTTTGATTATATTCCATTATGCCGAGTTTGTTTTTTTTGGATATTTCTATTATTGCTTTTGAAAATTCTATTGGCGTCTCTCGGTTTGAAGGGTTGTTTACGAAGTCTCTCGTCAAAGAAACATATTTAGAAATTATTTTTCCTGTGGAAACACCTTTTTGTATTTTTCTTATATTTTTTTGAGATACTAAATTTATTTTTTCTATTTCAAAACATTTC
>SLLY01000059.1 GCA_007133845.1 Candidatus Woesearchaeota archaeon | reverse complement strand
GGTTTTTCATGCGTTTTCCTGAAATTGTTTCAGTTGAAAAACTTACAATAATATATTTCGATTTTATTTTTTTCAGAAATTCTTTAGCAAATTTTTTATTTTTTATTATAGCAGGGTCCAAAAATTTGAGTATGAACGTTATGTCTGATTTAGGAAACTCAAAATTTTTTGTTTTCAATAGATTCATCGCCTTTGATTTCCCATCTATCTTTTTGTTTTGATTAAAATATTTTTGAATAAAATTAGAATCTTCTTTTGACAATTCAACTGCAAAATAATTTACATTTTTTAAATTCATGTATTCAAAAGAAAAAGGATTCATACCACATGCTAAATCAAGTATAGATTTTGGTTTTCCTATTATTTCCCAAATTTTTTTATATAAATCAGAGTAAAAATCAAATCTTTCTTTTGTAGATAAATGACTTTTTAATATTGATTCATAATCTTTCTTTTTTAAAAATTCTTCACGATTTTTAGAATCCTTCGTTTCAAAAAGCCCATATATTTTTCTTAATTCAGCACGTATCAATTTAATAAAATTTTTATATTTTGAAGAACGATCAACCGTTCTAAATTCGTGTTCAGAAAGAAAATTTGTTAGTTTGTATCTTTTTTTTAATTCCAATTCAACATTTTTTCTTACAAATAAATCTCCTATTTTAGAAAGTTCTTTCTTTTCTTTAACATCTTTAACTATTTTATCAATTAATCTTTTTGGAATTTCCACGAATTTAAAAGATTGTCTAGATTTAAGAGGTTTACTTTAACTCTTTAAAATAAAATTAAAATAAATAAAAGAAAAAGGGTTTGTTTATTTACCCAATAAAATTTCTATTGTGGAAATTCTGACGTTTTTTCCATCATCGCCTTGAAATTCTTCCGAGTCTATTTTTATGTCTTTAATATCTGTGTCTTGTACAAATCTTTTTCTAACGACTTCTGCAACATCTACTGCTCTACTTATCCATTTTCCACGAGCTTTTACTGTAACTTCTTTCACCCCTGAATTAAACTGCATAACTACTCCTGTTACATAGTTCATGAAGGGTTTCTTTCCAATATACACTACACTATCTTTGTTTTCAGTCATATTAACGTACCTCCGTTATTTTTTCATCCGATTTTATCAAATGGACTATACAACCTGCTATTTTATTACGTATTTTCTTGGATGGTATATCTGCTATTTCATCCAGAACTTTTTTGTTTTTTTCAAAATCCTTTCCTAATCTATCCTTATATCTATCCAATATCTCTCTCGACTTTCTTTTAATGTATTTAGTTCTTATTCTTCCCATATTATATACTAAAGAATTTTTAGTCTTTTTAAAGCTTTCTTATATATTCAGTAACTTTATTAAATATAAAATTGTTTTAATAAAACATGGTTTTCGGTGAAATAACAATAGTAATTGCTGTAATAATATTATTTATTTTTGCATTTACTAGATCTCAAGCATTTAGAATCGTAACCTTTATTGTAGGTATTTTAATATTGTCTGGAGTATTTGTTAAGTTCTTTGTAAAAAAATATACAGAAAATGAAAGAGCGATAATATTCCGTTTTGGAAAATATCATAGAATAGCTGGACCTGGATGGGCATTGGTTTTACCTTTTTTTGAAAAAGAGTATGCAAAAGTAGACATACGTACTAAAATGATTCCTTTGAATGTTCCTGTAGCATTTACTAGAGATGATTTAAGATTGAACTTGGATGGTGTTATATATTATAGGATAGCAAATCCAGATAAAGCTATATTAAAAATAGATAATTACATGAATGGTTTAACAACTTTAATATCTTCTCAAACAAGAAATCTTTTAGCTTCTATGTCAATGAGAGAAGTTTTTGGAAATCTATCTAGATTAAATGATATGCTTGCAAATGCAATAAGACACGAAACCTGGAAATGGGGTATAGATGTTCCAATGGTTCAATTAAGAGGTGTTTCACCACCAGAAGAAATTGCTGTTGCGATGCAAGAAAAAGAGATAGCTGCACAATCTATGCAAGCTAAAAAATTCAGTGCTGAAGCTAAAAGAGTTGTTATGGAAGCTATTGGTAAAGGAGCAGAATCTATGGATGATAGAGCCATTATGTTCCTATATTTAAAAGCGTTAGAACAGATGAGTCAAGGAGAAGGAACGAGAGTAGTATTTCCAGCTCAATTTATGGATGCTATGGGCGGTGGATTTGGACTTGGAAGTGGTTTAGAAACTGCTACAGGAATGAATATGAATCAAGCAGTAAATGCAGTAAGACAAAACATACAATCTGCTTAGAACTTATTCGCAATTCTTTTAAACACTCAAATTTATCAATATAATATGAAAAAAACGCTTTTGGTTTTGATTTTATGTCTTTTTATATTTTCTATAGCAAATGCTAGGTTATTAAAAATAGATGTAGAAAGATCTGAAGTTGACGCATATTCAGAAGTCTATATTGATTATGAAATAGATATGGGTGAAAGAGAAACTTTTACTTATGAAATAGGTATTAGAAACGGTGAATCAT
Organism: Candidatus Woesearchaeota archaeon; assembly: GCA_007133845.1. Classification (GTDB taxonomy): domain Archaea; phylum Nanobdellota; class Nanobdellia; order CSSed11-243R1; family CSSed11-243R1; genus CSSed11-243R1. Next base: position 5,208 of record SLLY01000059.1, on the reverse strand, counting down.
TTTCTATTTTTGAAAAAACATTAACAAGCCAAAGAGAAATAGGAAGTTTAACTTGGAATACAGAAAATCAAGAAGCAGGTATTTATCAAGCATACATTTTTATGGAACCCGACATATTGTGGCCTTCTAGGAAATTTGAAATACTTCCGCATTTCGATTTTGAAATCAATTTAGATGAAATGGAAATTTTTGTTTATGATGAAAGTACAACAAAATATTTTGAAATAGAAAATATTGGAAACGTACCTATATTTATTTCTTTAGCTCCAAGAGGATTAAAATCTAGAGCCGAATTAATGCCTATGACTTACGAAATAGATGTTGAAAAATCTAGAACTTTTTTATTTTCTATAGAAAAACCAAAAGAACATTATGAAGCATATATAATAATTGAAGCAAGTTGGGAAGATAATTCTATTGAAAAAGAAATACCTATAACTGTTTATAATCCAGTGGTTGAAATAGATATTGATAATATAGAAATTTCTAAAATTAATGATTCTCAAATAATCGTTGGAGAAATAACGAATAAAGGAAATATTCATAGAAATATTACTATCACATTTAATGTGGATGATAGGAAAGAAACAGAAAATGTGATTATATATCCAAATAAAACTTTTGAAATTAATAATTCATTTTTATTAAATGAAAGAATTAAATCTATTGAAATAAGTTATGTAGATAGTAATGGAAATTTAGAAACCTTCAGAGAAAATTTTAGCAGACTTCCCTCTTTTAGAATGCCCTTTCTAAATACGGAAACTCTTAAAGATAATTTTAACTATTTAATTTTAGGTATATTGCTTTTAACTATTATTTTATTTTTAATTGGTAAAAAAGAAACACTAAGTAATAAAAAATAAGAAAAATGGTAAATTGGAATAAAAAAATAGGTTGGGATAAGTACATATTTTCTTTAGGTGAGATCAGAGATTTGATTTTTATAACTTTTATTATCGGTTTTCTTTTTTCTGCTACGCACGAATTTTTTACATATGTATCTCCTGCTTCGGCAATTCACAATTTTTTTATTGCATCTGTTTCCTTTTTATTTGTTTTAATACCTTATATATTAGTAACTAAATATTTTGCAGATAGATATAATTGTAATGCAGAATTTGCCTTATGGCCTATTGGTTCTATAATATCTATTATTTTAACGCTTTTGACACAATTTGTTTTTGCAGTAGTTGGAGCTATTCAAATTACTACAAAGCATACCACAAGATTAGGATATAGATTTGTAGGTTTAACTAATGAAGAATTAGGAAAAATTGCAATAGCTGGACCTGTTGTTAATTTTTTATTAGCTTTAATTGGGTTTGCGATATATCCACTAAATCCTGGAATTGTTTCAGTTTTCATAATGATGAACTTGATATTTGCATTTTTTAATTTAATCCCCATTCCTCCTTTAAATGGTTCAAAAGTATTTGGTTGGAGTAGGATAGTATGGGCTATGTTTATTTCATCTATATTAATATTAATTTTTTTACCTGATTTTATAGGCACCGCGTTTTCAATCCTTATTGTTGTAATAATGATAATTATTATATTTTTGTTAAGTAGATTATTATCTCCGTGGACACCACCAACTGAAATTCATAAGTTTTGATTACAAAAACTTTTAAATAGGTAAAGTTAATTAAAAATAGTATTGGAGGTATAAAAATGGTCACAAAAGGCGAAAGAATTCCATCTAAAAATATATTAGGAAGAACTGTAGTAAGCAAAGCTGGTAAAAAATTTGGAGAAGTTGGAGATTTAACTTTTGAAGCTAAAACAGGAGAATTGATTTATATAATAATTAAAAATCCAACACCTTATGCAGATAGCTTTGATTTAGAAAAAGATCAAAATGGAAGAATTAAAATACCATTTTCATCTGTAGTTGCAGTTGGTGATTACGTAGTTGTTGCAGAAGAAGATATAATTTAATTTTTCATTTATGACTTTTTTATTTTTTATAAATATCTAAATGGTATTTTTTTTAATAATTAAAAATGAAAAATAAAATTAATAATTATGTAAAGGAAATAGAATTAAAATAAAAAAATTTTTAATCTGTGTCCATTTCTATTTCTACTTTTTGATCTGGTTTGTATTGTCCCATAGCACCATTCGCATAATCAATACAATCTTCACAAACATTTCTTTCCTTTTCACCACATTTTTCACAAAAACGTGTTCCACATTCAGTACATTTATAAACTGTTTTTACTTTTTTTTCACAAAGTTCGCATTTTGGCATAGTTATCACCAAAGTTCTTTTCCTTCCAAAACTTATAATCACTTATAAAATTAACTATTATTGAAATTAAATTTATTTTTGCGCATCCATCATTGCAACATACCCTGGAATTCTTACACCTAACCACTCAAGAACTTTAGGAGCTAAAGTTATTCTTTCTTGAGATTCCCACTTTCCTTCTTTTTTTTCAACCCTTTCTAGAACTAATGATGTAGGCCATAATGTAACTTTTATTCCTCTGCCTTCTCCAAGAGTTATATAATCACTTTTAATTGGATTAGTCATTCAAATCACCTCAATATAGATAATATAGAATTATATAAAAAGTTTTGTAGCTATTTTTTAAATATATTTTTAATTTATAATAAATTATATTAAAATAAGAAATGTATACAACAATATAGAAATATTTAAATACCAATTTTGCAAGTGATTACTTAAGGTGTTTTAATGTTAGTTTATTTAATGGGGTTGGCAGATATTTTTGCAGCAATAATGTTACTTACAGGATTAAGACCTTCCATAATAATGCCTTATGTTGTTGCAGTTCTTTTGATAAAGGGTGTAACCAGTTTTTGGAATAATTTAAATCCAACTTTATATGTTTTAGGAGCTGCAGATATTATCGCAATTTTTATGCTTTGGAATGGTGTTTTTTCTGGAAATGTTGGAATTGTTTTAGTAGGTTTAATGGCATTTAAAGGTTTCATAAGTTTCTGGCAGCTTGATGCATTAAGAAATGGGACTTTTTTGACAGTTTATACTATTTTTTCAGTTTTGACTTTTGGGCTTGTCAAATTGAAAGATAAAACAAAAACCAAGAAAAAATTTAAAGATTTTTTTTGGGTGGGTTCAAATAAAAAGAAATTTGAAAGATATAGTGTTCCTGAAATAAATTACCCCAAAGAAAATAAAAATACTTATCCTTACTTACAAAATTTAAAATAAAAATTTAAAATAATCTATATCTTTTTCATTTTTGGTGGTATTGCAGTAGGAGTTTCTCCTCCATGCCAACTGAATCTTGGGCGCATTTGAGCTGAATAAACTCTTTCTTGATTTTGATCCAAAAGTAATGCACAACCCTTTATTCTTGGAAGTTCATTTATTGCTTCTGAAAGAGATTCCGCGAGATATGATTGCATTATTCTGTTTAATGCGTTTATGTCATCCTTTGCCGTTACTCTATGAGATATAACTAAATCACATTGAGATAAAACATCTGTGTTCATTTTACCTGGCTGTTGTGTTGCAACCACCATAGAAATTCCTGGTTGTCTACCTTCTCTTATTACCTGAAGAAGGGGTCCCGTAGCAAGAGTTTCTCCATCCAAAGGCAAAAATTCATGAACTTCATCTAAAAATATCCATACCATAGGCACACGCTTTTTTTTGATATCGCGTACATCAAAATAAGAATATCCTTTTTCAATATCTTCCTTTTCTTCTAACTTTCTTGCTTCTTCTCTCTGTTCCAAAATTTTTTTTGCGAATAGTGCAATAACTAGAGCTCTAATTGAAAATGAACCATAAAGATGAGTGTATATAGATACATCCAATATTGATGCGATTCCACCTTGAAGTATATCAGATATTTTTGTTCCTTCTTTAGCAAACAATCCCCAATTTTTAACAACTTCAAATCTTGTTGATGCGGACATTTTTGTTTCTTTTTTTGTATCTTCATTTTTTTCTATTTCTTCTATGATATCATCTATATCATATGATTTTCCCGTTTTTTTAAGATCAGTTATTACTTTACTTATTATTATGCCCTCCGGATCTGTTGGTTTTATTCCTAAAGTTAAAGCCCATTCAAGTGGTTCTATTTCAGAAGTAGTTAGATAAAATTTTTCATCGACAGGTATCCCACTTTCTTTCAACTCATCGAATTTTCCACCTGGAACGAAAAGTTTTACATTTTCTAAATTTTTTGGTTCAAGCCCCCATTTATTTAAAAGTGCTTCATCTCTATAATTAGGATATTTCATTGTCCAGAAAATACCCATTGTATCTAAAAATAGCATTGCTATATTTTGACGGATTTCGTCAGGCATATCTGTAACACCTTCTGCTATTTGTGCTAAAGTATAAGATTTTCCTTCGCCACGTTTTCCAGAAACTAAAATTATGTGTGGTCTTACAACATCTAAAAGAATTTTGTTAGCAAGAGACATAGTATCTCCCATTTTAACATATTGTTTTCCTACGAATACTGTTCCTTCTGTTCCATATTTTTCTATGTCAGATTGGCTTCTTCCAATTACTATCTCAGGCATACATTTTAAAATAATCTTTTATTTATAAAAACTATGCTGGGATGGCAGAATCCGGTTAATGCGCGGAGCTCGAAACTCTGTGTCCGCAAGGACGTGCAGGTTCAAATACATTTTTCTTTGGAAAAATAAATTGCATCAAAGAAGATGTGGAAATTCCTGCTCCCAGCGTTATTTCTGTTACTATTTATAAAAAACAAAAAGTTTATATAAGAGTGTTATGTATATGTAATAACTTTATTGTAGTGAAGTTAATACTAAGGGGTGAATTAAAAATGGTTGATAATGAAAATATAAAAAAATGTTCCGTATGTGAATCTGAATTAATAGAGAATGGTGAATGTACAGAATGTGGAGAAATCATGAATTCTGAAGACGGAGATTCTGAGCATAACAATTCTTCAGATATTTTCGAAGATATCGCAAGTGATGATCAAAAAATTCAAAAAAAATTATATGATATAATTGATGAATCTAGCGAAGAACTATCAAATAATTTAAACCGCGAATATTTTTTAAACCAATTTAGAATTAAATTGGAAGAAGAGATGCAAGAATATAGAGATGCTAAAAATGTTATTGGTGCGGCAAAGTATTTTAAAGAAATTGATAAAATATTAAGAGATAAATGCAAAAATTTTGAAGGATTATATATAAAAGATTTTGAAGAAATATTTT
>SLLY01000064.1 GCA_007133845.1 Candidatus Woesearchaeota archaeon | reverse complement strand
TGATTAGAAATAACATAATAAAAGAATCACAATCTATATCTAATTTTAGAGTAGATATAGGAGATACATCATTAAATTTCAAACAATTACACGAAAAATTTAAATCAAAAATGAATAAACTTAGGAAATATGATAAAAAAAGACAATTTGAAAAAAAGGATAAAGCAATAGTTATGGGTTTAGAAAATCAAATAGCAAGTATTTTTCACAAACAAAAATATATAGTATCTATCTTCAGAAGAAAGATTAATAGAGTTATTAAAGCTTATGAAAAAATAAAAGATATGAATTTAGATAAAAAAACAAGAATTGAAAAATTAAAGATGTATGCTAAAGCAATCTACTCTTAAAAGAAAAGTTTATATATATGTAACTATTTAGTAGTTAAGATATTATGGAAAGTCTAAATTATGAAACATATGTAAACGCACTTATCCATTCTATAGAAGTTCATGATAAGTTCAATCAAGATTTTGAAAAATTCTATAATGATTTTGAAAAAGATGAGAAAAAACTGGTAGAAAAAATAAACGAAATTACTAAAATCATGGAACATAATAAAGAATTATCAGATGAATCTTATGATAAAATAATAAAAATGGACGAAGAATGTCGTAATATTCTATCTAGTGAACGTATTTCTGAAATAAATAATAAAGTATATGAGTTTAAAGAGAGATATGGTTATCTAGAAGAGCTTAGAAATAAACTAGAATATTTGAATGAATTAAACAATATTAAAAAAGATGAAAGTGTTGTTGAAAATTTAGAAAAATATTTAGATGAAGATGAATATGCTGAAAGAATGAATAACAAAGACATTATTTATTATTTAATTGATGAATCCGAACTCATTTCTGCAAATATTGATTTATCGATTGTTGAATTTGATTTGGCTGTGAATATGTTTAATATTAAAGGGTATGAATTATTAAATTTTGAAAATATTGATTCTGAATATGTTTATAAAAAATAAAAAATATTTTAAAATTTTACAAAATGATTAAAAAGAAACATTTTTAAATTATTAATGCCTTATATTTTATCCCAATAGATGGGCAATTCGATGGACCTTATGGCGCAGGTTTTTAATGACCTCTTATCCAATGTAAAAAAGTCCATTTTTAGACAAAAAACGGGACTTAGAATTTTTGTTTAAAAACTTTGGATGAAATCATTGAAATCTGCAAGAAGCAGATTGTTTGAATTGGACTTTGCCTCCGGGTAAATTGATTCAAACAAAAACCTTCTTCACCGAGCCCGAAGTGACTTTCAATGTTTCAGTGCCTTGTGCATTGTTACTTGGGGTTGCATCAGTCTATAGGATTAATTTCCAATGGGCATTTCAGAGGACTGAAAAGCGAGACAATCATAAAACCTCTGGTTGAAAACAACCCAAATTTTGTGTTGGAGGGGCCTTGAACTTTACACAAGATTCATCAACCAAGTTTAGTGAAGTCTTGGTGAGTATTCCCATTTGTGGTTGGGCTGGCTCTTTGAGTTTTTGGCCATAAAGGGATTAAACTCGCCCTCTGAGCCCAAAATTTGATTTCTAAATATTTATTAATACAAACTTTCTTTTAAAAGGTATGATAAACATATTGTTAATATCTATTATAGTTGCTGCAGCTGCTTCTATTGGAGGAATAATTTCTTTATATACAAAAGAAGAAATGAAACAGTATAAAAAACAAATAGAGTTAGCAGAACTTTTATTATCAATTGTCCCTCTTTTTTTTATATTCTTCATATACGAAGGTATATTTCCTATAATCTTTTTGTTTGCTGGAATTGTTGTATTTTTGATATTAGATAAATCTATGTTCCATAAGAATTTAAAAAGGTATTCAAGAATGTTTTTATTTGGTATCGCTTTAGGTATTTTATTTAATTATCAAAGACAAACGGCTTTTATTTTTGGTACTTTTGTTGGATTGTATAATATAATAAAAGGTAGTTGTATTGGTTCTGATTATATTTCAAGAAAAACAAATATATTCAAAAAAATAGGTAACTTTCAAGCTTTATTTATAATTTCCTCATTAGTTGGATTCTACATATTGAGTTTTTCTTTAATTAATATTTGGTTCCTTTATTTTGTAGCAGGAGGAATATTGTATTTAGCTTTAAGTGGAAAAGAAAAAAACTAAGGTATTGTTTTTGATAATTCAGAAAGAGGATGTCCTTTCATTTTAGTTTCAAATTCTTTATAATATCCAAATGGAGCTCTAAAAACTTCGAGTCCTCTATGTTTTGCAAAAGATTCCATCTCTTTCAAGAGAGTTATTGCTATGGAAGGTGAGGATAAATTGTTTGAAAGGTGTGCATAAGGGTATATTAATATCAAATCTGCATTGACTTCTTTCAAATGTTTTTCAGCAGCTATTATTGCATTTCTAGAAGTCTCTGCAACATCATTTTTTTCTGCACAGGTTAAAACTACTAAAACATTTTTAAATTCCTTCTTTTCTTCATCTCTATTTTCTGGAACATTTTTCATTGCGGGTTTTGTTACTTTGTATCTAAAATATTCACAGTGCCATTGAAGTATTCTCATTTTATTTCCTCGCATAGAATATGGGTCTTTTAGACATATATTTTGGTATATTCAGATGTGATTTTAATCGTCCTTCACATTCTTTAGATATTTTAGAGATTAATTCATCTATTTCCATATTCATTATTTTATCATTTTTAATTTTGCTTTCTTCCCGTATAACTACAGGTAATTTGTCTCCTTTTTCTTCTTTATCTCCCATAACAATTATATAAGGCACCCAATCTGTTTTTGCTTGAAAAACTTTTTTTGAAACGCTTAAAACCCTGTCATCTATACCTACTCTTATATTTTGTTTTTCCATTTTTTTAGCTAGTTTTTCAGTTATCTCTAAATGTCTATCGGCAACAGGCAAAAGTCTCACTTGTTCGGGTGAAAGCCAAACAGGTAACATTGGTTCGATTTCCTCTTTTTTTTCTTTTATCCATGCTTTTTCTAGTAACGCATAAATGACTCTTTCAATAGCTCCGCTTGGAGATAAATGTAATATTATTGGATATTTTTGCTCATTATTTTCATCTACATAAGTAATTCCATATCTCTCGGCATTTTCAACGTCAAATTGGTCGGTAACTAAGGCAGTCGCTTTATCCATTGCATCAATAAAATTGAGCTCATATTTCATTGAAAAGTAAAAGAATCTTTTATCCCACATTTCTATAAGTGCAGGTTTGCCCATATTTTTAACCAAGTCATTAGCTATATCTTTATTATTTTCATAAAAATCTTTTACAAATCTTATGCCCAACTCAAAATCGTCTGATGCATTAAAACCGACATTGTTTATTATGTCTTTTGAAAGTTCGAAGCGTTTTATCATCTCCTCTTTTCCTTGTTCATAATCTTTAACAAATGCATGTGAGTCTGGCATTGTAAAAGCTCTTAATCTTTTTAATCCTGCTAATTCTCCAGACTGTTCTAACCTAAAACTGTATTTTGTTAGTTCAAATAATCTTAATGGTAGATGTTTATAAGATATATTCATATTATGGGCCATTAAAAATTGTCCGAAACAAGCTGCAAATCTTAAGAAAAAACTTCGCTTGCCTGTCGATTCTACAACATATTGTCTTGCAGGAAATCTATGAAGATATTTTTTAAGAGATGGATGTTCGTAATCATACATTATAGGAGATTCTATTTCCATTGCACCATATTCAATTGTTTTTTTAGAAACAAAATCTTCCAACATTTTTTTTAAAAATCTACCTTTTGGATAATATCTGAAATGACCTAAATCAGAACCCTCTTCATAATTAACAAGTTCTAATTTTTTCATTAAATCTATGTGTGGTGGTTCTTCGTTATATTTCCTTTTTTTGAGCATTTCATATTTTGCAAATTTTAAAAGATTTGGATAATCCTTAAAGTCAAAACCAACTATTTTATCTTCTTTTATTTCTATCTTATGTAATTCTCCATTTAAATCTAAAATGTACCATTCAGACTTTAATTTTTCCTCGGATTTGAGTGCTTCAGACACATCTTGTTTATTTTTCTTATCCATATTCCATACCAACTAATTAATAAAAAAATACCCGCTTTATATTATTTATTATTTCAAAAAGATATAAAAAGACTGTTCATTTTTCTCAATTATGAAGATTTATTTTAAGACATATGGTTGCACTGCAAATAAAGCAGATGAATTAACTATGAGAACTCTTTTGAAAGATGAATTTGATTTTGTTAAAAATGTAAAGAATTCTGATATGATAATCATTTTAACTTGTGGTGTAAAGGGTTCTACTCAAAACAAAATAATGCATAGATTAAAAATTTTTAAAGAAGAATTTTCAGATAAAAAGGTTTTAATTGCGGGATGCTTGCCCAGAATAATTACTAAAAAACTTGAAGATGATTTTCCAAATTTTTCAATGATTGGGGCATATCAAATCGATAAAATCTCAGATATTGTTAAAAAAATATTAAAAAATGAAAGAATTGTTGAAATAAATTTCAAAAAATTAAAATGTGTGATTCCAGAAATAATCAAAAAGGAGCAACCTATTGTAATAGCAAGTGGATGTCTCAATAAATGCGCATATTGCGCTACAAAATTAGCAAAAGGAAATCTTTTTTCTTTTCCCATAAATAAAATAGTTAAAAATGTAAAAATTTGTGTTGAAAATGGCGCTGAAAAAATATTACTGACTGCAACAGACACTGGTTCTTATGGAAAGGATATTGGAACTAATTTAGTAGAACTCTTAAAAGAAGTTGTTGAAATAAAAGGTAATTTCAAAATTAGGGTAGGTATGATGAATCCAAACGATGCAAAAAGATATTTAGATGAGTTAATTGAAATTTATAAAAATCCTAAAATTTTGAAATTTCTACATGTTCCAATTCAATCTGGAAGTGATAGGGTGTTGGAAGATATGAACAGAAATTATTCTGTAAAAGATTTCGAAAGAGTTATTACGAAATTTAGAAAAGAGATACCAAAAATTGTAATTTCAACGGACATAATCTGTGGTTTTCCAACAGAAACTAAAGAAGATTTTGAAGAAACTTTGAATTTAATTAAAAAATTTCGTCCAGAAGTTCTCAACATTTCAAAGTTTTATCCACGCCCAAATACAGAAGCAAAAAAAATGAAGTTGCTTAAAACGGATGAAGTAAAAAGGCGTTCAAGAAAAATATCAAAATTACATAAAGAAATAAAGAAAGATTTAATAAAACCAAAATATTAGAAAATAATATGAAAAACGATAAAAAAAGTAAAGATTGTGAAGGACAGAATCCTTTTTTTTGTGAGGATATAATACTACGTGATAAAGGAGAAAAATTAATAATGTCTCAAAAAGAAAAGGATAAAATAAAAGAATTAACTGAAAAAGTTCTCGATAAAGATGAGCACAACATTTTGATTTTGGTTGGTAGAGCAGGTGCCGGAAAAAAACCAGTAGAAATAGAAATATCCAAAAATTTGCCAGAAAAATATGAAAAAAGAGAATTCATCTTTGGAATTGACATAATAAATGAATTAAGATGTATAACCACGGACAAATACATAAAAGAAAATTTATTCATATTCTTAGACAATATGGAACTTTCTGAAGCGTTTGGAGAAGAAAAATTAAAAAAAGTGATTGAACTAATCATAGAAACATCTAGGGCCGGAGTTTGTTACGTTTTATCATGTGATCCAGAAACGCTCGCAAGAATGTATTCTTTTTCAGGAGAACTTAGTAGAAAATCATTTGTTTACAATGTTCCAGGATTATCATTTGAAATTGCAAAAGAATTGGTAGTGTCCAGACTCAATAGATTTAGAGATGAGGAATCAGATTCCTTAGAGCCTTTCACTGAAGCTCAAATAAAAAATATATGGCAGACTTCAAAGGGAAATCCAAGAATGATTTTAATGCTTTGTGGTAATCTATATAGCATATTAAAAAGTTGATTTTATGAAATATTCAATTACAACGTTGGCTATTATATTATCTTTATTCCTAGTTGCACAATTTGTGGGGCTTGCAGTAAATAATAATTTCTTAATTAAAGAAGAACTTCCTTATGGTTTGGAGCCTATTGAAATGGAGCCCGGAATTTCTCCTTGGTTCTTAATAAGTGCTATTATAATAATCTCTGTATTAATGTTTTTCTTTATGAAAAGCATGAAATTTGATTTTTTAATGAAAATATGGTTTTTCTTAGTTGTATTATTATGTATCTCTATTGCTTTAAGTGCATTTATGAGTTCTACAATTGCATTTTTAGTAGCTTTATCAATTACAATATTAAAATTTAAAGAATTTGATGTATACATACACAATTTGGGTGAAATTTTGGTGTATGGTGGAGTTGTTGTTATATTTGCACCAATGTTCAATTTTATTGCAGTAATTTTATTATTATTTTTAATATCTATTTATGATTATATTGCAGTTTTTATCACAAAACACATGGTAGGACTTGCAAAAATGCAACAGAAATTAGGGATATTCTCTGGATTGCTTGTTCCACATAAAGGAGAAGTTGCGGTTTTAGGAGGTGGAGATATAGCTTTTACACTTCTTTTTGCATCCGTTATTTTAAGAGAATTTAATATGTTCAGTGCAATTTTATCTATTATTGGTGCTACTATATTTATAGGAACATTAATGTTGTTAGGTAAAAAAGGAGAGTTTTATCCAGCAATGCCTTTCGTAACCGCTGGATGTTTGTTAGGTTTACTAATAAGTATTATTTAATCATTTCTTTTTTGTTCTTCTTTTAGTTTTTTTCTTCTTTTTTAGAATACAATTAAGTTCTTTCTCAATCTTTATATCTATTTTTTCAATTTTATGCAACATTCGAGTTATCCTTCTTTCAATAATTAAAATCTTTCTTAGTCCCAACATTAAACCTATAAGGACACCCAATGCAATTCCAAAAGATGCAAGTTCAATTAACATTCATCATCACCTCTAAATACATGTTTTTAATTCTATTTAAAATTTTTTAATACAACACTCTGTCTTGTAGGGTCTTCAAATATAATTGTAATCTCTTTTTTTTGATTTTTTGCACTTTCCAATAATTTTATTTTTTTATCAATCTTTTTTTCTTCTTTTTTAAGTTTTTTAATTCTTTTTAAAGAATATATAATCCTGTCTATAACACCCTCCAAATTAGAAATATATGATTCCGAACCAGGTCCAGGATCTATTTCCAACTCTATTTCTGGAACTTTTATTGTGCAATATTTTCCTTTAATAACACGTCTTTCTAAATCTTTCTGTTTAGAAATTTTTATCTTATGTTTTTTAGGGTAATCTTTTTCAGTGAGGGGAAGAATATCATGAGTCTTATATTTACAATATTTACACTTTGCAAATGTTTCTAAAACTTCTCCTAAGTAAGGTATTGTGTCAATTCTTTGTTCTACAGAAAAACCTTTTTTATTACAAGCAGGACAATTAAAAAAGAAAGAATTAGAAGTTTTTTTATTATTCAACTTCTTCTTCACTTGCTTCGCCTTTGTAAACTTCTATAAAGTTAGGTACTGCGATTATCCAATCTTCATCTATGCCAACTATTTCTCCATCGATTGCTTCAGCAGTTCTTTTTACTTTGTTAATAGCTCTCTTTAGTTCGTTCATATCTTTGTCTTTTAAAGGCTTTATTTTAATTAGCGCAATGGTATATCCTTCCCTGAGTGAATCTATAACAGGCTTAATATCTGAAAAATCTGTTAAAATAAAATATTTCACAAAAATTTTAGCGGACTTCTTATGAATCTCACTAGCTTCAAGTTCTATAAAATCTTCTCCTTTATTATTTCCTTCTATTACAACCTTACCGGTTACTTTGTCCAGGAAATTTTTTAACTTATCCATTACACATCACCAAACCTTATTACTTATTTATTTTAT
>SLLY01000013.1 GCA_007133845.1 Candidatus Woesearchaeota archaeon | reverse complement strand
TTTCTATTTTTTTATCTATATCCATAATATCACAAAAATTTTTTACTTTTTATTACTTTCCGAATCGTCTTTTTCTATCTTTAAATTCCTTTATGTCTTCTTTGAAATCTTTAATTGTATATTCAGGCCATGTTTTTTTCTTGAAGATTAATTCAGAATATGAGGAGTCCCATAACATAAAACCAGAAAGTCTTTTTTCTCCACCAGTTCTTATGACTAAATCTAAATGTGGAAGTTCATTAGAATATATGTTATTTTTTATTGTTTCTCTTGTTATGTTCTTGATTTTTTTATCTTTTATTTTTTTAATCGCTTCGACTAATTCTTCTTGTCCATCATAACACACACAAATAGCGAGAGTTTTATTTTTGTGTTTCTTTGTCTTTTTTTCTATTTCATCCATTACATTTAACAAACCCTTTGGACACATTTCTTTGTTCCCCAAAAAAACTACTTTTATTTCTTCATCAAATATTTCTTTTACATCTAATAATTTCTTAAATTCTCTTTTGATTAAATTTAAAATGAAGTATCTTTCTAATTTATTTCTTTTTTTGAGATTATAATATGAAAAAACGTAGAGTGTTAGAAACTCTGGTTCTTTTTGTTTTGCCCAATAAAAAAGAATTTTCTCAAGAGCATTTTTTCCTTCTGTGTGTCCTTTATAGGATGGAAAAATTTTTTTCTTTTTTGCATATTTTCTGTTCCCATCAAGAATTAATCCTACATGCATTCTATCACCTGCACAATTATTCTTCTTTTTTTCGGTCCATCCCAATCTGCTATCATAATTGCTTGCCAAGTTCCCAAAAGAAGTTTTCCGTCTTTTATGGGTATTGATTCAGAAGGGCCTAAAATTGCTGATTTTATATGAGCTGCTGCATTACCATCTATTTTATCGTGCAGCCATTTTCCTTCCAGTATTACTTCTTTAAGAAAATTTATGATGTCTCTGCAAATGTTTGGGTCATAATTTTCGTTTATTATTATAGAAGATGTTGCGTGAGGGACATAAACTAAACAAATTCCTTCCTTTACTCCAGAAACAATTTTTTTGATTTTTTCAGTTATGTCTATAAGTTCATATTTATCATTTGTTTTTATTTCAAATTCTTTAATCATATATTTGCACCAAAAATTCTAGAACCTTCTATTGCGTGTTCTTTTATTTCTTCTATGCTTATGTTCTTTAAAACATTTTCATATTTTGAACCGGCCATTTTTATTATGAAATCTTTAATTTCCTTAGATATTTTATCTTTGCTTTTATCTCCTGGAATCAAAACAGAATAATATTTTGCTTTTTTTCTTAAATTTTCGACTGGACCTGAAATAATACCCAAGGGTTCTATTTTTACTCCCACTCCCAATCTGAGTTCAATATCTTTAACATAATTTTTTCTTCCATATATCATGAATCCTCCTCTTGCTACGTATTCTCCACTTGGCGCGTCTTTTGAAACTTGTTCTGGTCTTACCCAGTATACATTTTCAATTCTTTTATTTTGCCATGATTTAGAATGACAAAGTGTAAATATTGCTGCTTCTCTTTTTTCTTCTTCACTACTTTCCTTTCCATTTTTTATTATTGTAAATGGAGAACCGTGAACATCTCCATGAAAAACTATATCGTTTGGTTCGACATATTTTTTTATTAAGATTTCATTTTGATTTGCATCTCTACCTGCAATAACTAATTTTCCTTCGGAAGTATAAAACCAGTGAAATTTTTCGTACCATTGTTTTTTTCTTTTTTCAATTTTTTCAAAAACTTTTTTTTCTGTTTCAGATTCTTCTTTTCTATCTTTTATTTGTTTTATTTTTTTCTTGGTTTTTTCTATTGCTTCTTCAACACCATTTATTTTTGATTTTAATTTTTTAGATTTTTCATATATTTTATTTGCATTTGTTGTAACATCCGTTCTAATGTCCAAATTTAATGGTTCTTCAAAATCTATGACGATTATTCCAGATTCAGGTATTATTTTTTTTACCATTTTTGCCTCTAGATTTCCTTGCTCTTTCCCTTTTTCTAAAATTGCTGAAATTTCTTCCCACGATTTCCCTTGAGACTTTGCATTTTTTATGTTTTGAAATATGTCTTTTAGTTTTCCTAAATTTTGGTATACATAATCGCCTTTTTTCTTTAAAATTTCAGAATCTTTTTTCAATTCTTCGAGATATTTTTGGTGTTGTTCTAATATAGCTTCTTGTTTTACAATTTCTCTAGATGTATTAGATTCTTGCTCTGATAAAACTTTTTTTGACATATATTTCACAAAGAAAAAATCTAATGCTTCATTATAGCTTTCAAAAAATTCTTTTTTATTTTTTTCATAAATATTTAATTCAAATGGTTGAACATCAATAGGTTTTTCATTCTCGAAAACGACGTTAGGTTTTAATTCTCCATTTTCAACATATTCAAGTAACTCTAATATTTTACTTGTAATTATTGAAAATTCGTCTTGAGAAAGTTCTTGTGGATTTTTTTCTTTCGGTATCCCTGTTTTTTTGCAGATTTCCTCAGAATATACTCCACCCAATCCGATATCTACTGCCAGACATTTTACAATTTGATTTCTTGAAGATGCTAATATCTTTCTTTTAAGCGAATCTGTTGTTAAATTCTCTAAGTCAAATCTTTTTGGTGGTAATTCATATAATTCGTGATGTTTTATCCATCTATCTCTCCATTTTTGAACAGTTAAAGGTATGAGTATTTTACCTTCTTCATTACACACAAGTATATTACCCTTGCTAAAAAGTTCGAATATTAATCTGTATTTTTCATTATTTTTAGAGAAAACTAATTCTACAATTCTTTCCATATTTGGTTGTTTTATGTCAATTAATTCTGCATTTGTAAAATATTTCCTAAGAAACATACAAAAATGACTTGGGTGTGTGGGATTTTCTTTTTTATATTCTGTCGTGCTTAAATATTTAGGAATTAGAATTCTTAATGATATTTTTTCATTTTTATAAAATCTTATTATCAATTCTTCTTTTTTTGGATGATATATTTTTCTTACTCTTGCTCCTATCAATTTCTCTTTTAATTCTCTTATAAGTGCACCAATTTCCAAAAAGCTTATTGTGTCTTCCATCACATACTTTAAAAATGTATAAATTTAATTAACTTTTGATGGTTAGTGAAACAATACTTGAATTTTATCCATTTGATGTAGACTACTCTTCCAATGAAGGAGCGATTAGAATCTTTGGTGTTACAAGCGATGATAAACGGGTTGTAGTCTTAGATAAAAATTTTAAAAATTATTTTTATGTTATAATAAACCCAAAAAAGGAAGAAAGTGCGGTAGAATACTTAGAAAATTTGGAAGTGGCAAGTGAAGAAACCAAAATAAAACCGTTGGATATAAAAATAGTTAAAAAAAAGCTTGTTGGAAATCCAATAACAGCCATAAAAATTGTGGTTGAAAATCCAAGCGATGTTTCTATTTTAAAGGATTATATAAAAGAAACACCAGGGTATATAGATAGAGTTGAGGAGGATATTCCTCATTATAAAAAATATCTTTTAAGAAATAAAGTTCCTATGGGTTCTAAATTGATATGTCATGGTAAAAAAGTAGATGCTATGAAATATAATGCAGATTATGTTATTGAGACTAACAAATTAGAGAGTGACGGAGAAAATTTTGAAAAAACAAGAATAATGGCTATGGATATAGAAACTTATAATCCAAAAGGTAATCCTTCATCTTCAAAAGATCCAATAATAATGATTTCTATGCAAACGAATGATGGATTTAAAAAAGTAATTACATGGAAACAGTTTGAAAATCCTCAAAAATATGTTAAATTCGTAGATTCTGAGATGGATATATTTCTTGAATTGTCAAAAACTATAGAAAAGATAAAACCTGACATAATAGTTGGATACAATAGCGATGTTTTTGATTTACCATATATATTTGAAAGAGCTGAAAAATACAAGATAAAGTTAGCTTGGGGGCTCGATAAAACTAATTTGAATGTTAGAAGAAGGGGAACTAACGCAGTTTCCAAAATAAATGGTATACCTCATGTAGATATGTTTCAATTTATAAGAAATATTCTTGGACCTACTTTAAAAACGGAAACACTTGATTTAAATTCTGTAGCTAAAGAAATAATTGGTGAAAAAAAGAAAGAGGGCATAAATTGGACAGACATTCATATGTATTGGGATGAAGGTGGGGAAAAATTAAAAAAACTTGTAGAATACAACATGCACGATTCTAAAATAACACTAAAACTCGCAGAAAAACTTTCTCCAATAGTTCTTGAACTATCCAGGATAGTGGGGCAACCACTTTTCAATGTGAGTAGAATGAGGTACGGACAATGTGTAGAATGGTTCTTAGCAAAAAATACAGACGAATTTAATGAATTAATACCTAAAAAACCATATAGCAAAAATGTCGGAGAAAGATTTGTTAGAAGTTATGAAGGTGCGTACGTACACAAACCAAAACCAGGATTATTTGAAAATATTGTTGTTTATGATTTTCGTTCTCTGTATCCAAGTATAATTGTTTCTCATAATATATGTCCTACAACACTATTTTGCGATTGTTGTAAGAAAGGTTATGAAACTCCAAAAATAAAAGATAAAACATACACTTTTTGCGAAAAAGAGAAGGGTTTCATACCAAAATTACTTGAAGATTTAATAAAAAGAAGAATGAGAATAAAAGAAATATTAAAGGATATGAAAAAATCTGATGCAGATTACTCAATTCTTTCTGCCAGAAGTTATGCGATAAAAACTATAGCAAATTCAGCTTATGGATTTTATGCATTTCCAAGAAGTAGGTGGTATTGCATTGAATGTGCTGAAAGTATAACTGCATGGGGTAGAAAATATATTAAAGATGTTATTGAAAAAGCAGAAAAAGATAAATTCAATGTATTATACAGCGACACAGATTCTATAATGATTTCTCTTGAAGATAGTAATCTGGATAAAATAGAAAAATTTGCAAAAAAAATAAATAAAGAACTTCCAGGAATGATGGAGTTAGAATTTGAGGGCTTTTATCCCAGAGGTATATTTGTAGAAGCTAAAAAAAGATATGCTCTTGCAAATAAAAAGAATGAATTGACAATAAAAGGACTTGAAGTAGTGAGGAGAGACTGGTCTAGTATAGCTAGAAACACACAAAGAGAGGTTTTAGAAGCTCTTTTGATTAAAGGCTCGACTGAAAAAGCTGTAGACATAATAAGAAATAGAATTGAGCAGCTAAAAAACAGAGAAGTTCCTTTAAAAGATGTTGCCATACTCACACAACTAAAAAGAAGAATTGAAGATTATAGTTCAATAGGACCTCATGTTGCCGCAGCAAAAAAAAGTAAACAAAATTTTGAACGCGGACACATGATAAGTTATGTTGTTACAGAGGGTGTGGGAAGTATCTCTGAAAAATCTTATGTAATTACAGATGTAGAAAATAAAGACATGAAATATGATTCGGATTATTACATAAACAACCAACTTTTACCCGCCGTAGAAAGAATATTTAGTGCAATAGGAGTTTCAAAAGATGAACTTAAAGGTAAATTACAAAAAAAATTGGATGGATTTTTTGGAGATAAAAAATGAAACAAGACTCTTTGTATAAGGAATTTGCAAAATGGTATGATGAAGTATATGTAGATAAAAAGCAGACGAAAAAAGAAATAATTTTTCTTAATAAAATTTTCAAAAAGCATAAAGTAAAATCTGTATTAGATGTTGCATGTGGTTCTGGAAGGCATACTTTTGAAATTTATATAAAGGGTTACAAAGTTGATGGTTTTGATTTATCTAAAGAGCTTTTGAACATCGCAAAAAAGAAAGCAAAAGAATCTGATTCTAAGATAAATTTTTATTTTGGAAATATGTGTAATATAAACTTGAAGAAAAAATATGATGCGCTGATATGTATGTTTACTTCTTTCAATTATTTGTGTGAAGCAGAGGAACAGCTTTCCGCATTTAAGAGTTTTAATAAATCTCTTAAGAAAAACGGAATATTAATAATTGATTTTGGATTTTTGTGGAATTGGATTGTAACCAATACTGCCAAAAAAAAGCTAGTGAATGTATATGAAAAAGGTAATAAAAAATTAATTGATGAGATTGTTGTTAATTGGAGTGCTTTAAATAATATATGGGTTCAAACAAATAACTACAAAGGATATGAAAACAATAAATTAATAATAAAAGAAAAGGACATCATAAAATTATCAATATTAACTCCAGAAATTTTAAAAATTCTGTGTTTAACAAATGGATTCGAAATTGTTGATTTTTATGTAGACTTTAATCTAAAAGAAAAACTAAATAAATACTCAAACGAATCTAAAAAGAGATTAAAAAGATTAATATTAATTGCAAAAAAGGTGAAATAATGAAAGAAGAAATAATTGAAAAATATAAAAAAGCTGGTAAAATTGCCAAAGAAGCACTTGAATTAGCTGTTGAACTTACAAAGGAAAATGTTAAGGCGATTGAAGTTGCAGAAAAAGTCGAGAATAAAATAATTGAATTGGGAGGAAAACCTGCTTGGCCACTTAACATTTCAATAAATTCTATTGCAGCACATTGGACTCCAAAAATAAATGATGAAACAGTTTTCAAAGAGGGAGATTTGGTTAAATTAGATGTTGGCGTTCATGTAGATGGATTTATAGCAGATATAGCAAAGACAGTTGAAATAGGTACAAATAATTGGGAAAAATTAATCCGGGCGAGTGAGGAAGCACTTGAAGAAGCGTTAAAAATAGCTAAACCAGGTACAACTATTTCAGAAATTGGAGCTGTGGTAGAAAATAAAATTAAAGAACACGGATTTGTTCCGATTGCGAATCTTTCAGGGCATGGAGTAGATGAATATGAAAATCATACTTCCCCTACAATTCCTAATTTTGATAATAAAAGTAATCAAAAATTAAAGGAAGGAGATGTAATCGCAATTGAACCTTTTGCAACTGATGGAGTTGGAAAGGTAATTGATGCAAAAAATTCGGAGATATACAAATTAGAAGTTCCAAAACCTACAAGACAGCGCATGGCAAGAAAAATATTAGAACAGATAGCAAAAGAACATTTGACTCTTCCTTTTTGTAAAAGATGGCTTCAAAAAAGTGTAAAAGGTTTTGGATTGGAAATGGGATTTAGAGAATTAAAAAGAATAGAAGCAATTCATAATTTTTCTGTCTTAAAAGAAGAAAGTGATGGTATGGTTTCACAAGCAGAACACACAATCATAATTCTTGACGAACCTATAATCATAACAAAATAAATTTCAAGATAACACTTTTATTTGTTAAATTTTTTATAATAATAACAAATAAGGGTGGTATATATGGTTATGGACAAAAGAGGAAAAAAAATAAAG
The DNA here is from genome assembly GCA_007133845.1 of Candidatus Woesearchaeota archaeon. Classification (GTDB taxonomy): domain Archaea; phylum Nanobdellota; class Nanobdellia; order CSSed11-243R1; family CSSed11-243R1; genus CSSed11-243R1. The sequence goes on along the minus strand of SLLY01000013.1, from coordinate 542 downwards.
GCAGTATCGAAGTCTATGGATCCTAGACTTAGGAAATTGATTAAATTAATTTCAAATTCTAACACACAAATAGCAAACATAACAAAAAAACAAGCTAATCTATTAACCCAATTGTATAAAATTACTGGAAATTTTAACAATATGAAAAAATTTTTAAAAATTAGAAATAAGGTTAAAGGATATATTCTAGAAACTAACGGTGCATTAAATAAAAAAATTTCAGATGTTAGAAAACTAGAAAAAAATTTTAGAAGTTTAAAGAAAGGAATAGAAATTCATGCTAAAAAACTTAATTCTAGCTATTTAGAGAATATTGCTAGAAATATGCATCCAGGAATTGTTGGACGGGTTGCTTCCACCGCACAAGGGTGGTCGTTAAATATGGGAGTAATTTATAAACTGCTAAAAAATACAAGCAATTCTGAGAATTTGGTAAAAAAACAAATGAAAGAAATTAATGAGAACATTAATCTAAGAAATTTATATGGAAAACCAATAGTTCACAAACCTGTGAGAGAGTCGAATACATATTTAAGAAACTT
>SLLY01000038.1 GCA_007133845.1 Candidatus Woesearchaeota archaeon | reverse complement strand
TGCCACCTGTACTTTTTGCACCAAGTATATGAAATAATTCGTGTGTTAAAAAAATTCCTGGTATACTAGCATAACCAAAAAAAAGACTTTTATTAAATTGTTCCTCTAATATGTCAATTTCGTTTTCTACGTATTCTTCTTTTTGTTCTTCTTCTGCTGCAAATGCTTCAATGTAATTCTTAAAATCTTCAAAATTTGTTTCATCTAAACTTTTAATATCTAATTCATCTGGTAAATCTTCTTCGTTTAGAATTAGTTCGTCTAAATCCATAGAATATATATCGTTCCAAGACAACTTATTCATTTTAACTTCTTTTAAAGTAGTGACTCTATTCTTTATATATCTTTTGAAAAAAATAAAAAAATTACGCTTTCGCGTAAGCTTCCGCTAAAACAGTATAATAAAATATACTTCCAATTGCTCCACCAATAGCAGATCCAAAATATGGAATTAATGAAAGAGATCCTGTAATTATTGCAACTATTGCAGATCCTATTAACCATGGCACAAAAAAAGTAGTTGTAAAAACTTTTTTCGATATTTCTCTGAAATTGAATGCTTCTTTTATTTTTCTTAATTTAACATATCTAATTACTGCCCCAATTTGGAAATAAAGTATTAATATTCCTATTAAAAAAATCGCCGCCAAAAATATTGATGCGGCAAAACCTAAATTTATCAAAGTTGATACAACTTGTTCAATGTTATATGATAATATTTCAGTTCCAACTTCACCTATTATCCAAACCACAAACAAAACTAAAAGTATTATTAGGGGTATAGAATATATCATTGTTATAAAAAAAAGTTTAACGCCTTCAACAAAAAGCCTTGCAAAGTCATCCCATTCAGGTAAATCTTTATTTTTCTTTAAAGAATTATCTGCCACATCCAATAGGTATCCAACTGAGATAAAATTAATAACAGGAATAATACTTAGTATCATATATATTACAAGTTTTTTCAAATCACTAAAAGGTCTTTTTAATGCTTCTGCATAATCTACCATTTACACACCTCCAAAAATACTATTATTTTAAGTAATTATTGTTATAAAAGTATTATTATACGCTCCCACCGGGACTTCCAATAGCTTTCTTTTCCGAAGTTTTCTTTCGCAAAGAAAAGCTCTTTTGAACCCGAGTCTTCGGCTCGAGAGGCCGACATCCTTGACCGAATTGTCCAATCTTTTCTTTACTTATTTTTATGAAGTTTTTCTTCATAAGAAAAGATTCCTAGACTATGGGAGCATAAAATGTAATATTTAAATATAGTTAAAAATATTACTATAACATGGATTTGTCGTTTTTAACCGCAATAGCATTAATGGTGAGCGCAATAGCAGGCGCATCCATATTAGGTTTCCCTTACGTTTTCGCACAAACAGGATTTTTAACTGGTGTTGTAACTCTTATTTTAATTGGAATTGCAACAACCTTTATGACTTTATATGTTGCAGAAATGAGTCTTAATAACAAAAAGGTTCATTTAATCTCAGGTTTTGCAAAAGAATATTTTGGAAAACGGGGAAAATATTTCACACTTATAGTTGAAACATTTGGAATATACACCGCAATAATTGCATACATCACTGCTGTTGGATTAGCACTTGCTAACATAACTGGTGCAGAACCTTTGCTTATGGGTAGTGCCTTTTTTGTTTTTGCGGCTATGTTAATATTTCTTGGTTTCAAAAGATTTTCTAAGTTAGATTTCAGTGTTGCTATTGTAAAAATTGCTATTTTAATATTTTTTATAATTATTTTCTTTATGAATGTTGAAACTGCAAATGTGGCTGATTTTCAATTAAATAAAATATTTGCACCTTTCGGAATTGTTTTATTCGCCTGTTTAGGATATAATGTAATTCCTGAAATGAAAAAAACAGTTGGTAATAGCAAGAAACTTTTTTCGGCAATATTGATTGCAATGATTTTAGTTTTTTCAATATACATATTATTTTCTTATGTCTTTGTAGGAAGTCTTGGAACTAATGTAGAAGAAGTTGCATTAATTGGACTTCCCAAATATGAAATGCTTGGAAATGTATTTGTTGTGCTAGCGATGACTATTCCTTTTATAGCACTAGCTGATGCAATTAAACACATTTACATAGAAGACATAGGTGTAGATAAAAGAACTTCTTGGTTTTTGTCAGCGTTTATTCCTTTCATGATATATGTCTATGCTAACCTAGGTTTTGTTAAAATGCTTCAACTTTCAGGAACATATGCAGGTGGAATGTTAGGTATACTTGTAATGTTATTGACTCTTAAAGAAAGAGAAAAAATGAAAAAGTGTGAATTTAAAGTTCCTGGTGGAAAAATACCTATTTATTTTTCCATACTCATCTTTTCAATTGGAATAATTTATCAAACGCTTTTAATTTTCGGGTTATTCTAGAATTTTTTAAGTTTTATTTCATAAGCATTAAAGAAATAATTGATATTATCTAAATTAAATAAATGAATTTAAGTAAATCTTCAGAATCAAATAAAATTTTTTCAACCTTTAACAAGCTCTTCCTCTATTACGGTGCCACATTTCTTGCAAAAATTTTCTTCTGTATGTGGTTTAAAATCTATTTCTTTAGAACCACATTGAGAGCACCTGTTAAAAGGTGGTTGTTTTAGTTCGCTCATATTTACCACCGACAATAGATAAATATCACCTCATTTATAACATTAACTATACTGTAAAATAGATAAAGAGAAAACAATTTTAAACCACTAAAATATTGATAATACATGCAGGTTTTAAAACAATATTTTAAAGAAGGAATAATAAAAGTAAAAATAAATAATTTAGATGATTTATGGATACTTTTCAAAATAATAGAAAATGGCGATTTGGTAAAGGGAACTTCAACAAGAGCTATAAAACAAAGAGAATCTCAATCTGAAAAACGCATCAAAATAACCGTTCTTATAGATGTTGAAAAGTTAGAGTTTGAAAAAAATAGATTGCGATTATTGGGAACCATAAAAGAATCTTCAAATCCAACCATACCTCAAGGAGTCTATCAACCAATAACAATTGACATAGGGGATACTTTAACAATAAAAAAAGAAAATTGGAAAAAATGGCAGATTGAAAGAATAAAGGATGCTGTCGAATCTACAAAAAAGCCAAAATTGATTTTGTGTGCAGCAGATTATGGCAATGCTACAATAGCTCTATTAAAAGAATTTGGTATAGAATATTTATCGGATTTATCTAAAAGTCTTCCGGGAAAAAGAGAGGATGCTAAAAAGCTTTATGAAAAGAGTAGAGAAGAATATCTAAATGAACTTGCAAAAATGTTGAATGAAATATCACAATCTAAGAATATAAATAAAATAGCATTTGGAGGTGTTGGTTTCTTAACTGAAAATTTTAGAAAAACTTTAGAAAAATTTCCAAAACTAAAAAATAAAATACAACTTTTTAAAATTTCGGCGCATGGAAAAAATGGAGTAAACGAACTCATCAAAAGAGGCGCTGTTGAAAAGGTTGTTAAAGGAAGTAGAATTGCTAAAGAAACAAAAATGGTTGAAAAATTCTTCGAACAGGTTTCCAAAGAAAATCTAGCCACTTATGGAATAAAAGAAGTAAAAAAAGCTGTAGATTATAGTGCTGTTGAAATTCTTCTCATTTCAGATAAATATATCGAAGAACTGAAAGAAAAGGAAATGTTTGAAGAATTGGACAAATTAATGGAAAATGTTGAAAAGCAAGGTGGAGAAATAATGATTATATCTGATGAACACGAATCTGGTGAAAGATTTGCAGATATGAAAATTGGGGCTCTACTTAGATTCAAATTTTAAATATTGCCAAACCATAAAACCAAATACAGATGCAACGAAACAAATTATTCCGACAAAACTCATTCTCATTCTAAACCAATGTGTGAAAGTCCATGCTACACTTTCAGGTCTTACTATTTGCATTGTTATTACATATAACCACACAAGCAATCCAAACAAAAAAGTTGTTTTTCCAAGCACAGATATTAATTTTTTGTTCATAAATTCACCAAATCAAGGTTCCAGTCTGTTCATTGTTCTTGGGAAAGGAATCGTGTCCATTATATGTTCTGCGCCTGCAAACCACATAACTAATCTTTCAACTCCCAATCCGAATCCTGAATGAGGTATACTTCCAAATTTTCTTAAATCCATATACCATTTGTAATCCTTTTTATTAAGTTTGAAAATTTTTAATGATTCTTCAAGTGTTTTTGCATTGTCTATTCTTTCACTTCCGCCTGTTGTTTCTCCCACACCTGGAATTAATAAATCAGCAGCTAAGACAGTCTTTGGATTTTCCGAATCTGGCTGCATATAGAATGCTTTCATTTCTCTGGGGAAATGTGTTATAAAAACAGGTTCTCCAATTTGTTTGACGAGTTTTCTTTCTTCTGCATCTGTCAAGTCGTGTCCCCATTTTTTACCTAATTTTTTAATTGCTTCTTCGTAAGTCATTCTCTTAAAAGGGACTTTTAAATTTTTCAATTCATCCACATTTCTTTCAAGTTCTTCTAATTCCTTTTTACATTTGTCTGCGACATAATTTGCTATAAAAACAATAAATTCTTCTTGAAATTTCAAGAGTTCGTCAAAGTTCATCCATGCTGTTTCCATTTCATGATGCCAATATTCTGCAAGGTGTCTAATTGTTCTGCTTTTTTCAGCTCTGAAACTTGGAGCTATGCAATAAATTTTAGGTATTGAAAATATCATTGCTTCTGCATATAGTTGCCAAGATTGAGATAAATATGCTTTCTCACCAAAATAATCTACTTCAAAAAGAGTTGAACCTCCTTCACATGCAGACTTAGTAAATGAAGGTGATTGAATTTCTGAATATCCTTTCTTCTTGTAAAATTGATGTATGGCTTCGAATACTGCACTTCTTACTTTCAAAATGTTTGTCATTTTTCTGCTTCGTATCCATAAATGTCTTACATCTCTTAGAAATTCTTCGCTTTTGTCTTTGGTGATTGGAAATCTTTCTGCAAGTCCCACAATTTCAAGTTTTTCGGTTTTTATTTCATATCCGCCGGGCGCTCTATCATCTTTTTTCACAACACCCTCAATTTGTACTGACGCTTCAATTGAAAGTTCTTGAGAATTTTCCCAGTCTTTAGAATCTAATTTGATCGTTGTTTGAATTATGCCAGAATCATCTCTTATCAAAAAGAATGAAACTTTTTTTTGCTTTCTTTCTCTGTAAACCCATCCACGTATGGCTACTTTTTTATCTGTGTGCTTTCCGTCAAGTATTTCTTCTATTTTTACAAATTTCATAACATTCTATAATTTTTTCCATTTAAAATGTTTTACGGAAATGAGAAGATTGAATTACCTATCATACATAAATCTAATATCTAATTCTTCGTCACGTATTTTTGCGTAATATGCGTTAACTCCAACACCATATTTTCTTTTTAGTGCTCCCGTTAAAGGTCTTGTTTGCCATTCAACAAAAGTAGGATCTGCGTCATATGTTTTACATTCTATAACAAATAATTTTCCTGTTGCTGTATCTCTAAAAACTATGTCTCCATCAGATGTTTTATTAGTCACATCATCTTCAGCCATAACTCTCATAAGTTCGGCTTCTCCTATGAATGCTGGAATATATTCCTTAATTTGGTCTGGATTTTTTAATAACATATTTTCTAAGTTTTTTACCATTTTTTTATGAGCTTTGCACTCTCTAGGATCATCTTCAAAATCATATATCAATCTAACTACCATATATGTAACTATTACATAATAGTATATAAACATTACTAATTTTATTTTTAGTTAATTTTATAAACCACTTTTGAATAGTAATCTATATGGAAAAATTGAAAAAATATATTGAAAGAGATTTTTTAAAAACTATTGAAGAAGTAGAAGATTTGTATAATTTAAAAACTAAAGTTGAAGGGAATGAAAAAGATAAAAAAATTTCTGATTTAGTTATGGCTATTTCTTGTTTAGATTCAAAATTTAAAATATATGATTCAACAACAGAAGAGGATACGGATATAACTTATAAATACATGAACTTAAAAAGAATATTGGTTGATGACGACGAATTGCATGAAATAAGAATAGAAGTAGATCCTGAATATAGAAAAAAAATAAACATTGTTAAAAGAAAAATAAATCCAAATGAAACAGGATATCATCACTGAATAAATGAATTATAATTTTTTTTCGAGAGGTTCTTCACTAGATTTTTGTTGTGAAAATTTTACGCCTAGTTTTTGAAGTGCTTGTGAGTGTGCTTTTATTAATTCATCTACTATAGAAATCAATCTATAAAGTTCTTGTCGTTCTTTTATAAGTGAATTTAAAGAACCTTTATGAAAACCTATCTGTTCATCCTTACTCATATTCAAATTTTCTTTTTTTACCATCATTTCACCTCTTTATCCAAATCTTCAGAAATAACTTCTATACCAATTATTTTCATATTTTTTGGATCAAAAACCAAAAAATCCATAGGAAATCTTTTTTTATGTCCTTCCATTAAAAGCATTGATTCTAATTCGTCCATTTGTTCTGGTTCAATTATAGCACAATTTTGATATTCCTGTTTTATTATTTCTTTCGAAGTTCTAAGCAAACTTTGTGAATGATGAATTTTTATGAGTTTTGCTTCAAACATATTTTTTAATACTTCATCTTCTATTGAGATGACATCTTTCCTATTTTTTGGTTTTTTCTTATTTTCCAGCTTAATTTTTTCTTCTGCATATTTCGAAACAACCTTATTCACTCTAGATATATTTCTTTTTTTGAGTCCTATTTCTTTCATCCATTTATCCCTGACTTCTGGATAATAATTTAAGAATATTGGAAGCATGTTCAATATTTCTAAAAATTCTTTCGCAGATTCAGGATGTTTTCTTTCTAAAGTCTTAAATCTCATAAGAATAAGAAATACCTAAAGATTTATAATTGTTAGGCTTGCTTGGAAAATTTCCAAAGCATGACTTTTACAGGATGTTTAAATTCTTTATGAAAATGCATCATAGGCTTAAGATTTATTGTTTTTTCTGTTATCCTAAAAGGTCTGAATCTGTTATCTTTTGCAAATTTCTCTAAAAACTCCTCATTACCAAATTTATGAATAGAGTATACGTTTTTAGATATTTTAAATGCTTTTTCTAAAAATTCCTTGTCTGCTCCCTTTTTCTGTACACCGAATGGAGGATTCATTAAAACTGTGTCAAATCTTTCATTTATGTCTCTAATATCTTTTTTTACAAAGGAAATGTCTTTTATTGGTATTTTAGTACCTTTTACAATTTCCATATTTTTTTTGGCAATTTCGAGTGCTTTATTGTCTATATCATAACCTATGACAGATTCTGCTTCTAATAAAGCGGCACCAAAAGAAAAAATTCCCGTTCCACATCCCATATCTGCAACTTTTTTATTTCGTATATTACCATCCATCAATGCAGTCCATAAAAGTTCTGAAGCTATTTCTGAAGGTGTTATATATTGTTCAAGTTCTGCAATTGGTTCTTTAAAATCTTCTATTGCAGACAGTATCATTGCCAAATCTTTTTTTGAAGTTATATTAGATATTGTCATTTTTATCACACCTATTTAAAAAACTCAACATTTATGTTTTTATCTATGTCTATAATCGCAAACTCTCCAATACCACCATAACCAGGATTTATTATTTTTGTTCTTTTTATTTTAGTTGTTCCTTGATTTTCATGCATATGTCCACAAATGTGCATAATAGGATTATATTTTTTTATAATTTGATTGTATTCCTTTTTTCCAATATTTTTTCCATGAGCTGGAGAGCCAGGATAATTAACTTTGTCTAACTTTATTTTATAAGGTGTTTCATGTGTTAATAAAATTGTTTTATTTTTTCTTGTCTTTGCAAATCTTTTTTCTAAAACTTCAAAAGGTTTTTTTAAATAATTATAAT
>SLLY01000033.1 GCA_007133845.1 Candidatus Woesearchaeota archaeon | reverse complement strand
CAAACCATATTCAAGAGATTTCAATGTACTAGTAATTAAATCTTTGTCTCTTTTTTATTTTTCTAATACAATTAAAAAACTTAATCTGTGTCAACTCTTGGAGCTAGTATAAAACTAACCTGATATCTATCAATCTTACTACATTCGATTTTTACAGGATAATCTGTAGAAAAATTTAATTTTATTTTATCGCTTGATTTTGCGGCTTTCAATATCTTATCTAAATAATCTATTGAATATTTAGATGAAGATTCGGACGCAGATTCCATTGTAACCATACTTGGAGAATTTTTTTCAAGTTCTAACTTTGTCTCTGATGTGTCTCCAAAAGATTTTATTGTAAACTTTTCAGAACTTGCTTCAAGAACAACACAATCTGAAATCATAGATGCGTCTTTTATACCATCTTGTAAAACATTTGCAAATAATTCAATTTTTGTGTTAAATGTCAATTCTGGAATTTTTTGAGATTGAGGTGGTGTATCTATTAAAGGAAGTGAAAAATTTCTTTTGAAATCACCCACCATCTTTATATTAAGTTTATTTTCTGTTAATTCTAAAGCTATTTTATCATTAGCTCTTGCTCTTTTTAAAACAGAAACAAAGTTTGTTATGTTAAGAGTCATTAAATCGTCTTTTTCACATTCATAATCTAAAAAAGCGCTTGGTAAAAGCCTGAATATTACCATTGCAACAGAAGCGGGATCCATCGCTATGAGTTCTATTCCTCCTTTTGAAACTTTAAAAGTTCCTTCTGTAATTAAAGATGAAATAGCATCTAAACTATCTTTAATTATTGAAATATCTTGTATTGTTGCTTTAAACATTTTTATTCACCCTCTTTAAATTTTTTATTGATATGATTTTGATGTCGGATTAACTTAAATCCATTCCTCCACCAGATTTTATCTTAACTCCTGCATAAACTAACTTGATGCCTATTACCACAAGCACAAATCCCATAATTTCTCTACTTATTTCTGGAACTGAAAAAGGCAATGATATATTAAATAAAGGAGCTACGTAAGAAATACCAATTACTAATACCAAAACCCCCATTAAAAAAAAGGTATATTTTGATTTAAATTGGAATTTCCCAGACTTCATATAATCACCTTTTTATAATATTTATTCAATATTTTCAATGTTTTTAAGCTTTAAATATTTTTCATATAGTCCCAAATTTAAGTCGGTAAAATTTTGAATTACTTCTCCCTTTAACTCGACTTTTTCACCTTCCAAAGGAGGAGCAACAATTCCTATTACCCGTATAATCTTTCCTTTTTCTACACTTTTAAACATTTTATCATCTAAAAGAATTGTAAGATTTTCACCATTATATTCTATTATAATTGAATTATTAGATGGGTCTTTTTCAATTACTTCTCCTAGAACTTTAACACGTAAATCATCTTCTGTTAACTCGGAAATTCTTTTTTCAATAGCGACGTTTCTTTTTTTTCTTTTTTCTTCCATATACACTCAACTATATTCTCTCCAAACATGTGAACATTTAGTGCATTTATAAAATCTGGTTGGAGATTCATCAGCAGCTCTTGTTTGAACACTCCAATAATAAGCTTCATTATTTCCACATTTAGGACAAGTTTCATCTGTTTTAGGGTGAATCTCCGGTTCTTCTTCAATGGCTCCAAAAGATTTTTCATTTTCTTTAGCAGATTCTTTTATTTTGCTAGATTTAATTTCTTCACCGCAATTAATACAAACAAGTTTATTTTTTTTATTGATTGCAATACTACCGCATTTGGGACAAAACATAATATTACTCCGCAAAATTGATTAAAAAACCTTTCTAAAAAGGAATTATATATGAAATTATTGCTCTAGGATATCCTAAATATGGAACTTTACCTACAAGTTTGCCTCTTATTAATTCATAAGAAATATTTGTTTCATATTCCGATATTCTCAAATTAGCATCTCCTTTTGTTGTGTAATAATACTGATCGCCATCTTCTTCTATAAAAATAACCCTGTGAACTATTTGTTTTCTACCATCATAAAATAAAACTACATCACCAACTTGTATGTCTTCTGGTTCAACTTTCCTTACAAATATGACATCTCCTATATCCAAACCTTCCAAGAAAGGCCATTCCTCCACTTCTTCCATATCAAAATCATTTTGTTCTAGCCATCTATAAAAAGTGTGTTCAGTTAATTCATTTCTTTCCATAGAAGAAGAAACAACTGCAGCAACATCTGAGTAACCAGTCACAAAAAGAAATGTTGGGAAAAATGCGAATCTAAGAAATAAAAAAACAACTACTATAAATGCTATATAACTTTCCAAACTTTCTTCTTTCCATAAAAAATGCCAAATTTTTTTCAAAAAATCATTTATAGAAAAAACTTTTTTTGGATTGTGTATTTTTTCAACAACTTTTTTTGATTTTTTTTTCATAATTTCACATTATTTCTTCAATTCTGAAAATACATTCACATTGATTAAAAAAATAAATCGTTTTAAATTAAATAACGATACAATTAAAAGATATTATATCTTTTTTGTTTCTGTTTCAAAATCAGAAAGTTTTTTCTTAATTCTATCGATCGCATCAGAAATTGCTTTCTTGGGTGATTTTCTCTTTGTACTAACTGTAAAAATAGCCTTTTTAGTTAAAGGATGATCTATTTTATATCCTGCAAAATCCACTGAACTATCTTCGAATAATTCTTTTCTAATCAAGTTAAGTACTTCATGACTTTCTCCAGTAACAATAAACTTTATTTTTGTACTTTCTTTTTCAATAAAATCTATATCCATATCAATTCTCCGTTTTTTGAAACTTTTAAAAGTTTCGATATGAATTTTTCATTAAATATTTAAAAAGGAATTGATTTTTCAATTCATGAAATTTAATAAAAAAAAGAGATTTAAAGAAGTAACAGTAAAGATAACTCCTTTCGGTTTTTTTGCTTTTCATAAAAATAAACTTATAAAAAAATCTATTTGGAAAAAGCAAGATAGAGTAAAAAATTATTTAAAAAAGGCAGATTTACTTAAAGAATTCAAGGGAAAAGTAGGTAAGGCCAAATATGAATTTGAACATATATTCGGTTCAGAAGCAGAAGAATTCTCCAAAAAACAAAATATAAAATTTGATTTTCAAGAATTCATGGTTGATTTTGCAAAACAAAAAATAAAAAATGTTTATTCAAAGGATAGACTGATAATACAGGCTGCTAACATGTATGAAGAATTGAGTAAAATGATAAATATGTTTTACGAAAGACTAAGTGAATGGTATGGTTTGTATTGGCCGGAAAAGGTTAAAGAAATAGAACATGTGGAAGATTTTACAAAAATTGTGGGAGAAGAGAGAGAAGGACAAAGTATGGGATTCGACATAGAAGAATCTGATTTAGATATCATCAAAAAAACTGGAGAGGAAATTAAAAATTTAATTTCAATAAGAAGTAAAATTTCGAATTATATAAAAGAAGAAATGGAAAAAATAGCGCCTAATATTTCAAAGATTGCTGGACATAATCTTGGCGCAAAGATAATAGCTGCCGCAGGTGGATTGGAAAAACTTGCAAAAATGCCCTCATCCACTATACAAGTTTTAGGTGCTGAAAAAGCTCTCTTTAGACATATAAGAAAGGGCGCAAAACCACCTAAACATGGAATAATTTTATCGCATGAATTGATGCCTAAGATAAAACGGGAGAATCGTGGAAAACTTGCAAGAGTTTTATCTTCTAAAATTGCACTTGCAGCAAAAGTAGATTTTTACTCAAATGGTAAAAAGGAAAGATGGGAAGAAATGTTAGAAGATTTGAATAAACGTATAGGTGAATTTAAATGAGAATAACAATTTGTGGAAGTTTGGATTTTTCATATGAAATGGGAAAAATTTCCGATGATTTAAAAAAAATGAATTTTGAAGTTATTATACCAAAAACTTCCGAAGAAATTTTAAATAATAAAATAAGCTTAGAAAATATAAAAAATCAAAAAGAGAACGGAAGTATTGTAAAGAGAGCAACAAAAAACGATGTTATAAGATATTATTATAATAAAATAAAAAATTCGGATGCAGTTCTCATAGCTAATTTTGACAAAAAAGACATTAAAAATTATATAGGTGGAAATACTTTTTTAGAGATTGGTTTCGCTTATGTCCTAAACAAAAAAATATTTCTTTTAAATCCTATACCTGAAGTAAATTATAAGCATGAAATAGAAGTGATGAATCCAATCGTGCTAAATGGTGATTTAACTAAAATTGAAGGATGTTTAAAATGAGAACTAGAAAAGTTTCATTAATTATTTTTTATGATGAAAATAAAAGAATTTTAATGCAAAATAGAAAAAACATGATAAAATGGGGTGAAGACTGGGGTTTTTTTGGTGGAGAAATAGAAAAAGGTGAAACTCCAGAACAAGCGGTTTTAAGAGAAACTAAAGAAGAGTTGGATTTTAATCTTAAAAAATATAAATATATTGGAAAAACAGAAGGTAAAATAAAAGATTTACTTTATGTGATAGCACATATTTATGTTTCTCCAATTGAAAATAAAATAAAAGAATTTAATCAAATGGAAGGAAAAGGTATGGAATTTTTTTCAGTGGGGGAAGCAATGCAACTTAAACTCGCGGGTGAAATAGATATAAACATACTTAAAAAAATAGGGGATTATTTTGAAAATGAAAATTAATGAATCTAAATTTAAAGGAGTATTCTTATTAGAAAATAAAAAAAAGAAATTGGCTACAATTAATTTGATTCCTGGTTTTGCGCCCTTCAACGAAAAATTAATCCAAAAAGAAGGGATTGAGTATAGAATTTGGGACCCTTATAAATCAAAATGGGCTGCGGGAATAATGAAAAAAATTAAGAATTTCCCCATAAAAGATGATTCAAAAATTCTATACTTGGGAGCTGCTTCGGGGCAAAGTGCTTCTTACATAGCAGACATAGCTAAAAAAGGAAAAGTTTTCTGTGTAGAAATATCACCTAGAGTAATGCGCGATTTAACTTTTGTTTCAGAAAAAAAGAAAAATATGGTGCCTGTCTTTTCGGATGCTAAGATTCCAAAAGAATACGAGTTCATAGGGCAAGTTGACGTAATTCTTCAAGATGTTGCTGTAAAAAATCAGGTTGATATTTTGATTAGAAATAAATATCTTTTGAAAGAGGGTGGACATGTATTACTCGCTATAAAATCCAGAAGCGTGGATGTTTCTGCAAAACCTGAAAAAATTTTTGAAGAATCGGAAAGGAAACTTAAAAATCATTTTGAAATAATAGATAAAAAGCGACTCGAACCTTTTGAAAAGGACCATATTTTGTTTCTATTGCGAAAACTTTAAAAATTAAACAATATGTTAAATAAATGTTCTAAGAAAATAAGGAGGGATTAAAATGGCAGAAAGCGGACAACAACCGATTTTTATATTGCCTGAAGGATATCAAAGACAAATTGGTAAAGAAGCACATCGTCAAAACATAATGGCTGCAAAAATTGTAGCTGAAACAATAAGGACAACATTAGGTCCAAAAGGAATGGATAAAATGCTTGTGGACACAGTAGGAGATGTTGTCATAACTAACGATGGTGTAACAATTCTAAAAGAAATGGAGATAGAAAATCCTGCTGCAAAAATGATGGTAGAGATTGCAGAGACGCAGGAAGAAGAAGTGGGAGACGGAACAACAACTGCAGTTGTTATTGCAGGAGAGCTCCTAAAAAAAGCAGAAGACTTACTTGAACAGGATGTACATCCAACGATTATAGCGCACGGATTTAAACTTGCTTCAGAAAAAGCGGGAGAAGTGCTTGAGAATATAGCAGTTAAGATAGACGTGAATGACAAAGATATGCTTCGTAAAATAGTAGAAACTGCAATGACTGGGAAAGGTTCTATCGCTATAAGAGAAAAATTGAATTCTTTAATAGTAGATGCGGTAAAAGAAGTTGCTGAAGAAACAAATGGAAAAATAGTTGTTGATTTAGAAAATATAAAGTTAGAAAAAAAGACTGGAGGCGGAGTAGCAGATACAGAACTTGTTCAAGGAATAACAATTGATAAAGAACGTGTTCATTCTGAAATGCCTCAAAGGATTAAAGAAGCAAAAATACTTGTATTAGAATCTGCATTAGAAGTTAAAGAAGCAGACTCAGACACGCAAATAAGAATAAACACACCAGAACAACTAAAAGCATTTGTAGAAGATGAAGAAAAACAAATCAGAGAAATGATTGAAAAAATAAAAACTACCGGAACTAACGTTGTGTTTTGTCAAAAAGGTATTGATGATGTCGCACAACATCTTTTAGCAAAAGAGGGTGTTTTTGCATGTAGAAGAGTAAAAAATTCTGACATAAAGAAACTGGCACGAGCAACAGGTGCAAAAGTTGTCTCGAATGTAAGGGATTTAACAGAAGAAGATTTGGGATATGCGGGACTTGTAGAAGAAAAGAGAATAGCAGGAGAATCTATGACTTTTGTTAATGAATGTAAAAATCCAAAAGCTGTTACAATATTAATACGTGGTGGAACCGAACATGTTGTTGATGAAGTCAAAAGAGCGATAGAAGACTCTATCGGAGATGTGGCTGCAGTTTTGGAAAACAATAAAATAGTAGCTGGAGGAGGAGCTCCAGAAATAGAAGTTTCAAGAGAAGTAAGAAAATTTGCATCTACATTAGGAGGTAGAGAACAACTTGCCGCACAAGCATTTGCAGACGCATTGGAAACAATACCAAGAACACTTGCAGAAAATGCGGGACACGACCCAATAGATATTCTCGTTAACATTAAAGCTGCTCATGAAGAAGGAAAATTGTGGGCGGGAGTAAATGTAGATACGGGAAACATAGTAGATATGATGGAAAAAGATGTTATAGAACCATTAAAAGTTAAAACACAGGCAATAAATTCTGCGAGTGAAGTTGCAATAATGATATTAAGAATAGATGATATAATAGCAGCTGGAGAATTGAATAAAGAAAAAGCAGGAAGAATGCCGGGTGGTATGCCAGGTGGTTTGCCAGGAATGGGAATGTAACTCCCATTTTTCATTTTTTTTCTTCTTCGATAATTTTTTATATACGTATTTTTTTAATTAATTAGGTGAGGGTATGGTAAAAAGGAAAAAAGTGGGCAAGGATAATAAATTATCTGCTTCTATGCTTAAGAGTTTTGAAAAAGAAATTAAATCTGAAAGCAAAGAAATAGAAAAATTAGAAAAAAAAATTGATGGATTATCTAAAAAAATTGATGAGACAACAAAAACAAATATAGAACTTCAAGAAAACATAGCTGAATTGATGGTTCATTTCACAGAAATGGCAAATAACATAAAAACAATTGTCAGTTCTACTGAAACCCTTCCTGATAAAGAAAATGATTTGATTTTTGAAGATATTTCTCCCAAAGAAGAGGAGGTTGAAAATAAAAGAATGGTGGAATCTCCAGAATTAAATGTTTCTAAAGATGTTGATCCTTCTGAGATTAAAGAACAACTTCTTATGTTAGCAAAAGAAAAGAAAGAGTTGATGGATACACTTCGCTCACTAGAAAAGCAATTTAAAAAAGATGAGACACGTAAAAGAATTGAAAAAGCTCTTAAAAAAACAGGTGGAATTTGATGAATAAAGGCATTACACCTCATGTGGCTATTTTAATATTAATTTCGATTATAATTATAATATCTTTAGTGGCTTTTATGTGGATTAACGTAATATAATTGGGATATCATGGAAGAACGTAATAAAAAAGAATTTAGAGAAATAGAATCTTATCCTCTTGTCGTTTTTGATGTAGATGGTGTTAAATATAAAATAGCTGAAGCAAAAATACTTACAGATTCTAATAAATTTTATTATTATTTAAAAGAAGCAGAATTAGATAAAAAAGAAAGAGAAATATTTTATAGAATTTTAGAAAAAATAAAAAGGGTTGACAAAAAAGAAAAATTGAAAGATATGAATTTCAATGTGTTTTCAAAATTAATTTCATCAAAAATACGTTCTGAATCCAATGAACTTTCAAAATATGAAAAAATTAAATTAAAATATCACTTATTCAAGGAATATGTAGGTTTTGGAAAACTCGATCCTTTTTTGCATGATACAAATATAAAACATATTCTTTGTGAAGGGCTTGGAAAAGCAGTAAAGATATATCATATGAGTCCAAAATATGGTGGTGTATTAGAAACTAATGTT
>SLLY01000043.1 GCA_007133845.1 Candidatus Woesearchaeota archaeon | reverse complement strand
CTTGTTTAACAAATTTTATTAAATGCATTTTTCTTAATATTTCATGTTTTGGGATTTTTATGTAGAAGAATTTGATGAAAAAATGCTCTTAAATTTAGGTTTTGTAGGGGCTGGTACTTTTAAAAAAACAGAAAGTCAAAAAATTGATATTCTTTTTGGTGAAAAAATAAATGTCAAAAATACCAACGATTTAAAAAATAAAATAAAAAAATCTACTGCAAATTTTTTGATTCTTGAAAACGTGGATGAGAAAATGCAAAGAATTGCTATTAAAACATGTAGTGTAGATGCAATAAAAGCATATGTTGAATATCCCGCAATTAGAGAAATGGCAGAAAAAAATATTGCGCTTCTAATATGTTTTAGTGATTTTTTAAATTCAGAAGATAAATCTAAAACTTTGTATTTGATGCGAAAAAGCACAAATTTAGCAAAAAAATACAACACACCAATAATTATTGCTTCCGGAGCTAAAAATAAGTGGGAGCTTAGAAGCCCTAGTGAATTGATTGCCTTTGGAGAATTGCTTGGTTTAAAAACTAATGAAGCAAAATGCGCATTGAACTCTTTTCAAGAAAAAATAAAAAAACGTGAAAAACTAAAAAAAGAGGGTAAATACATATGCCCAGGAATTGAGGTAAAATGAGAAAACCTTATAGAAAACGTTATATATGTTTCGAAATTATTTCAAATAGTAAATTTAACGAAAATTTAATAGAAATAAAAATAAAAGAGGCGATAAAAGAGCTTTTTGGTATAATTGGTTTAAGTGAAGCGCATCCTAAGCTTTTGAAAGAATTATCAAAAAAAAATACATATGTTTTACAAATAGATCATAAATATGTTCAAAAAGCAAAGTTTGCAATGGCTTCAATAAGTGAAATACACAAAAAACCAGTCATTTTCAAAACCACAAAAGTTTTTGGTACCTTGAAAAAAATAAAACGGAGGTAAAATATATGGTAAAAAATGTGCCCCATGATATTATGGGATATGATAGGGCGATAACGGTTTTTTCTCCTGATGGAAGAATACTTCAGGTTGAATACGCAAAAAAAACTGTTTCCCAAGGCGCAACAACCATCGGATTAGTATGTAAAGATGGAATTGTATTAATGGCAGATAAAAAAGTTGCAGAAAAATTAATTGTAGCTGATAGTGTTCAAAAAATATTTCAAATAGACAAACACATCGGTTCAACAGCAACAGGGATAATGTCGGACGGAAGAACTCTTATACAAAAAGCGCAAACTTCGGCTCAAAGCCACAAAATAATATATGACGAAACAATTGATGTTCTATCTTTAGTTAAGGACGTCAGCGACCAACAACATATATATACACAATATGGAGGAGTTAGACCTTTTGGTGTAGCGCTCTTAATAGGTGGTGTTGACAAAACAGGTCCAAGACTTTTCCTTACAGAACCCAGCGGAATATACTTTGAATATAAAGCAACAAGCATAGGAGAAGGAGCGGGAAAAGTAAAGGAAGTATTAGAAACAAAGTATAAAGAAAATTTAAGCACAGAAGAGGGTATTGAATTAGGTATGTCTGCATTAAAAAAAGCATTAGGTTCTGAATTTAGCAGAGAAAGAGTTGATGTCGCTGTTGTGTCTGCGGAACAAGGTTTTAAAAAATTGACTAAATCCGAAGTAAATAAAATACTCAAATAGAGGAAAATAACATGGTAAACGTAGACGAAGCTGTAATAGCTACTTTAGAAAAAGATGGACAAAAGTTTGAAATACTTGTTGATTGTGAACAAGCATTAAAACTAAGAAAGGGCGAAGATGTAAATATACGAAGTGTTCTTGCAGTTATGAATGTTTTTAAAGACGCAAGAAAAGGTGATGTTGCACCTAATTTGTATGAAAATTTTGAAACAGATAATATAGAAGACATAGCGAGAGAAATAATAAACAAGGGAGATATAAACATAACAGCAGATTACAAAAGAAAACTTTCAAATGAAAAGAAAAAACAAATAATTTCAAAAATATCGGAGAATGCGATAGACGCAAAGACAAAAAATCCCATTCCTCCAAAAAGAATAGAACTTGCTATGGAACAAATAAATCTAAATATACATCCATTCAGATCTGCAGAAGAGCAAATGAAACCAATTGTTGAAAGCTTGAGAAGTATAATTCCAATTAGTTTTGAAGAAAGAAAATTTGAAGTGATTATTCCTGCTCAGTATTCTGCAGCTTGTTATGGAATATTGAAAAAGTATGGAGAAATTGTTAAAGATGAATGGCTCCAAAGCGGAGCATTAAAAGCAAAAGTTAAAATACTGCCAAGAATGGTGGAAGGATTTATAGACGAATTAAATAAAAAAACTAGTGGAGATGTTCAAATAGATGAAAAAGGTGATTAAAAATGAGTGAATTATTAATTGAAGAAAAAAACATTGTAATTCCTGGTGAGGAAATTGCAAAAGGTATGGATTTTTTACCTTCAACAGGAACATTTAGAGAAGGTGAAAGCATATTCTCCAAAAATTTGGGACTTTTAGAGGTTCGAAAACACGTTATAAAAGTTATCCCATTAAAAGGACAATATATGCCCAAAGGAGGAGATGACGTAGTTGGAATAGTTAGAGATATTGGTTTCTCAACATGGTCGATAGATATAGGCTGCCCATATCACATAAATTTAACTGTAAGTGATGCAGTCAAAGAATATGTAGACTTATCCAAAGCAGATATAAGTAAATATTTCGATATAGGAGATATAATTTCTGTAAAAGTTACAAACGTAACAAAATCAAAAATGATAAGTCTAACGATGAAAAGCTATGGAGCTAGAAAATTAGAAGGTGGAAGATTATTAAAAATTTCATATAGCAAAGTTCCAAGATTAATCGGAAAAAAGGGTAGTATGATAGGAATGATAAAAGAAAAAACAAACTGTAGAATTCATGTGGGACAAAATGGATACATATGGATAAATGGTCCTGCAGAAGGACAGCGACTTGTTGAAAAGGCTGTTGATATGATTGAAGCGCAAGCGCACACAAACGGTTTGACTGATAGAATTAAAGAAATGTTGGAAGGTGTTAAAAATGACTAAAAGACCAGATAATAGAAAACCAGATGAAATACGTCCAATGGAAGCAGAAGTTGGAGTTATAGAACAAGCAGATGGTTCTGCTATGTTTAAAGTGGGAGATACAATCGCTATGGCGGGAGTATATGGACCTACAAATGTATTACCAAGACATATGGAAGATCCTGAAAAAGCAATTATTAGAAGCTATTACGACTTGTATCCTTTTTCAGTTCCAGAAAGAAAAAGACCTGGGCCAAATAGAAGAAGCGTCGAATTAAGCATGGTTATAAAAAATTCTGTTTTGCCATCTATTTTTCTAAAAGAATATCCAAAAACACAGATAGAACTTTACACAAATATTATACAGGCAAATGCAGGAACAAGATGTGCAGCAATAAGTGCGGCATCATTAGCACTAGCAGATGCAGGTATTGCAATGAAGGATATGGTTTCTTCTGTAGCGGTTGGACATTACAAAGACCAAGTTGTTGTAGATATAAATAAAGAAGAGGAAGATATCGAAGGTGCAACAGACATACCAATAGCATATATGCCAAGAATGAAAAAAATAACTCTTTTACAATTGGATGGAAAACTTCCAAACAAAAAAATGAAAGAAGTTATAGAACTTGGAATAAAAAGCTGTGAAAAAGTTTATGAAGTCCAGAAAAATGCGCTTAAGAAGAAGTATCAAAATATGGGTGAATAGATGAAAGTTAAAATAAGGGGTATTTATTCTACCGCCCTTACTACTCTATTTAAAAGCAATGAGATAGAAGTAGTTCAACCTTCTGAAATAATGTCAAAAAGATTAGATATGGAAGATAACGAAAAATCTGCTACAACATTGATATATGACATAGATGATTTAAATGGTATTGTAGTTAGTGGAGACAATTCGGAAAAAATTGTAGATATTTTAAAAGAAAATTTTTTTGATATAGTCATTAAGAAAATAGAAACCGGTTCTATATATTGTGGTGTAATAAAAAGCACCAAATCAGATAAAGTAATTGTGGATATAGGAGAAGGAGAGGGGATTTTAAACCTTCACGATTATTGGGGGTTTTTGAAAGAGGGAGAAAAAATAATAGTGCAAGTAAAAGCGATAATAAACAATAAAAAAATTCTTTCAACTAATTTAAGGATATTTGGAGAAAATGCAATATTAATCAAAAATGGTTTTACAAAAATTTCTAAACATATAAAAGAAGATGAAGAAATACAGAGAATTAAGGAAATTAGTGAAAATTTTAAAGAAGAAGGTTGGGGAGTACTTTGGAAAGCTTTAGCAAAAGGAAAAGATACTGAAATATTGAAAAATGAAATAAAATCTCTTTACGAGAAAGAAAAGGAAATAAAGAAAAAATTTGATGCTTTAGAAAAACCCCAATTAATAGAGGGAGGATTAGATGTATTTTATGTTAATTTTGGACCCCACACTAAAAAAGATTTAGATATAATAAGAAAAAAAGTTTTAAACACTATTATAGGACATCATTTTTTGAAATCTGGAGGACAGAGTATTCTTGTAGATTTTGCGGAGTTGCTTGAAAACATAGATGACAATATAATATCTGAAAAAATAAATAAAGTTTTAGAAAAAAATGGTCCAAAAAAAGGTATGTTTTACGAGATAAAACATAAAAAAATAAGTGGTAGAGAAATAAATTTTAAAGGAATAGTTGATTCTGTGGATGGTGAAAAAATAACATTAAAAAGAAGATTAAAATCAGGTGGAAGATTTGATGGTATTGGTGGAAAAATAGAAAAGGGAGATTATGCAAAAACTACTTTCGAGCCGAATAGTTGGGTGTTAAAACATATTTATTTTGATAAAAATGATTATCAAAAAGGCATATATTACAATATTAACACACCAATAGAAGTTTTTCCAAAATTTGCTAGATATATAGATTTAGAAATTGATGTAGTTGAAAAAGAAGGTAATAAAAAAATAGTTGATAAAAAAAAGTTAAATTTAATGAAAGAAAAAGGTTATATAAAAAACGAGTTGGCTGAAAAAGCCGAAGAAATTGCTAATAACATTTTAAAGGAGGAATGAAAAATGGTAAATAAAGAAAATTTTAAAAAATATGTTTTGGAATTATATGAAAAAAACAATAGACCTGATGGTAGGGGACTTTTAGATTATAGAGAACCTATTATAATCGAAACTGGGGTTTCAAAAAATGCAGAGGGAAGTGCGTTAGTAACTATTGGTAAAACAAAAGTTATATGTGGTGTAAAATTAGAAGTTGGTGAACCTTATCCAGACAGTCCAGACGAAGGAACAATGATTGTAACAGGAGAATTTACTGCTATGTCTTCACCAGAATTTGAACCTGGAAGACCTGGAGAGAAAGCAGTCGAACTTGCAAGAATTGTAGATAGAGGTATAAGAGAAAGTGGTGCAATAGATGTAAAAAAATTATGTATAAAAGAAGGTGAAAAAGTTTGGACTGTTTTTATAGATGTATTCGTACAAAATCACGATGGAAATTTAATTGATGCTTCTGCTCTTTCAGCTATAGCTGCATTATTGGACGCTAGATTTCCAAAAATTGAAGAAGATGGAAGAATAAATTATAATGAACATACAGAAAAACTTCCAATAAATAAAAAACCTATCTCTTGCACTGTTATTAAAACTGGGGATTATTTAATCACAGACCCTAATTTTGATGAAGAAGATGTTTCAGATGCGAGAGTAACTGTAATAACTGACGAAGATGGCATAATAAATGGTATGCAAAAGGGTGGAACTGCAGGAGTTACAAAAGATGAAATTTATAAATGTATAGAGATTGGTTTAGAAAAGGCAAAAGAATTGAGAAAACATTTATAGGTGTATAAAAATGGAATTCACAAAATATGAAAGGGCAAGGATAATAGGAGCAAGAGCACTTCAAATATCAATGGGCGCTCCAATATTAATAAATAGGGATGCTAAAATAAATCCAGTGGAAATAGCAAGAAAAGAATTTGAAGAAGGTGTATTACCAATTAGTGTAAAAAGAGAAAATCCTGAAAAAGTAGAAGTTGCTTAATGGTGTGATATAATGAAAGTTAAAAAAGTAAAAGCAAGAAAAATAATAAATTCTATAGTTGAATATGCATTAGAAGTTTCAATAGAGACAAATAAAGGTATTTTTAAGAGTTCTGTGCCAAAAGGCACTTCAACAGGAACTCACGAAGTAATCGAATATACTGGTGGAATTGATAAAGCAGTAAAAAATGTGAATACAAAAATAAAACGTTCTTTAGTCAGAACAAAAATAAATTCTTTGAACGATATTTTAGAATATGAAAAAAAGAATGAAAAGTACGGTGGAAATGTTACACTTGCAATTACATACTCTTTATTGAGAGCTCTTGCTGCAGAAAAAAAGGTGCCAGTTTGGAAATTATTTACAAAAAAGAAAAAGATACCTGCAGTTCTAAATAAGATTATTGGTGGCGGAGAACATGCTGGAAAAAATTCTCCTAGTTTTCAAGAATTTTTAGTTCTTCAAGAAATAAATGATATAGAAAAAAATATGAACATTTATGCTAAAGTAAAAAAAGATTGGGGACACCACGGACGTGATTTAGAAGGTGGATGGGTTATAGATGTTTCTGATGAAAAAGCACTCAAAATATTAAGAAGTTATAATGAAAAATTTAAAATCGGAATAGATGCAGCAGCATCTGAATTTTACAAAAATGGAAAATATGTATATAGAAACATATCTCCAATAAAAAAAGATGGTAAAATGGGACTTCCAAACAAAAATAAAGATCAGATGCAGCAAATAAAATTCATAAAAATGCTTCAAGAAAAATATGATATGTATTTCGTAGAAGATCCTCTTGATGAAGAAGATTTTAAAGGATATGTTGAATTAACAAAACAAATAGGAAAAAATTGTTTAGTAGTTGGAGATGATTTATTTGCAACATGTCCCGAAAGGCTTAAAAAAGGAATAAAGCTTGGTGCATGTAATGCAGTTATTGTAAAACCTAATCAAATAGGTTCTTTGAAAAAAACGATAGAATTTGTTGAATTAGCAAAAAAATATAAATATAAAACAATAATTTCGCATAGGTCTGGAGAGACAAATGACGATATACTTGCGGACCTTTCAGTTGGATTACAAATACCAATTATGAAAATAGGTATTGGTGGTGGAGAAAGAGTCTCAAAAATAAATCGTCTACTTGAAATAAAAGGTGAATAAAAATGACAGAAAATCTTTTAGTTCCATTGGATAAATATTTGCAAGCTGGAATACATATTGGCGCAAAATACAAAACAGGATTTATGGAACCTTACATATATAAAACAAGACAAGATGGATTGCATGTATTAGATATTTCTAAAATAGATGAAAGATTAAACATCGCAGCTAAATTAATATCTAATTATGAACCAGAAAAAATATTAGTTGTTTGTAGAAGAGAAAATGGACATAAAGCAATTAGAGCTTTTGCAAAAGCAACTGGTGCAAAAGAAATAGCTGGAAGGTATTTACCAGGTACTATGACAAATCCTTCTTTTGATAAATTCATAGAGCCCGATATAGTAATAGTATCTGACCCATGGTTAGATAAACAAGTTGTAGATGATGCAGTTAAATCTAATATCCCTGTAATTGCTATATGCGATACAAATAATATAACTTCGAACATAGATTTAGTAATTCCCTGTAATAACAAAGGTAACAAATCTCTTTCAGTAGTCTATTATGTACTCGCAAGAGAATATTTAAGAAATAGAGGTACAATTCAAAAAACTGCAGAACCAGATGTACCTTTTGAAAGTTTCTGATTATGAAAAAAATCAAAATTAAATCAGGGAATAAAATTATAAGCAAAGATACAAAACTATTAGAAAATCCTTTTGAAAAAATGATTGGTATGATGTTCTGGAAAGATGGAGATTTTCTATTGAAAAATAATTCTGAAAGCAAATTCTTGTCTGCAATACATACTTGTTTTTGCAATCCTCTTTTAGTTGTTTGGCTTGACAAAAATCTAAAGGTAGTGGATGTAAAAAAAACAAAACCATTTAAAAAATATTCTTCAAAAAAACCCGCCATGTATATTTTTGAAACTACAAATTTTAAGAAAAAAGATAAAATAAAAATAAATGATGTTTGGAAAATAAAATAACATTTACTATTTTAAAATTAAAAAAAT
>SLLY01000057.1 GCA_007133845.1 Candidatus Woesearchaeota archaeon | reverse complement strand
TAAAAAGACAAACAGGATAGGAATATCAGCTGCAAAAGAATTGAATTGGCGATTTTATATTAAAAATAACAAATTTGTAAGTAAAAGGTAATGTAAATGGAATTGAAAAGAGGACTTGGGTTTGGTATGTTTCTTCTTATTTCTATAAACGCTATAATTGGAACAGGTATATTCTTTGCACCGGGTATTGCAGCATCTATAGCGGGCATGAATTCTTTTATTTCTTGGATAATAGCGATTGTTATTTCACTTTTTATAGCTCTTGTACTTGCAGAACTTGCTAGTATATTTCCTAAAGCAGGAGGCGTGTACGAATATTCTCAAAGAGCTTTTGGAAAAAGTGTAGGTTTTTTTGTTGGATGGATTTCATGGATAATATCTAACATAATTATTGCAATGCTTACTGTGGGGGGTCTAGATTATCTAGGTGTTTTTTTCCCAATAAGTCACACATTAAAAATTATTTTAGCTATTGGATTTATACTTATTATAAATTATGTAAGTTTTAAAGGAATAGAAATAAGCGGAAAAATGCTCATTGGATTTGCGATTATGACGATATCTGCTCTTGTATTAGTTATGATATCTGGGGGATTAGCTGTTGATTTAACTGCTATGAGAGCAATAGAAATAACAACTCTTTCGGCGATGATGCCAATTATGATTGCTATGTTTTATGCTATAGAAACATTTTTCGGTTGGGAAACAGTTACATATTTATCGGAGGAAACAAAAAATCCTAGAAAAACGATTCCAAAAGGGTTGATTTTAGCTACTGTCATAATTTCTATTTTTGTTTTAATAGTCATATTTGTTTCACTTACTTCTGTAAATATAGTTGAATTTGGAGAATCAAGTTATCCTCTTTTATTAGTTGTTCAAAATACATTTTCTCAAAAAGTGGTAAGTGCTGTTGCAATACTTGCAGTTCTAAATATATTGGGTGGAGCGGCATCTTGGATAATTTCTACTCCAAGACTTATATATGCAATGGCGAGAGATAAAGTTTTGCCTGAAAGTTTTGGTGACGTTCATAAAAAAAATAGAACTCCCTATAAAGCAATTGCGTTTCAGGCAGCAGTAACACTTCTAGTATTAGGTTCAGGTTCATATTGGTTTCTTTTGGATGTAGTTTTACCTCTTGCAATAATAATGTACGTCATTGTAATGCTCAGTGTTCCAAAATTAAGGATATCTAAACCAAAATTGAAAAGAGGATTCAAAGTTCCATTTCCTATTGCAACAACTTTAATCATATCTGCTATATTATTAGGATGTTTAGTTATTTCAACAACATTACAAAGTATATTGTTGGGTTTTGTTTTAGTTTGTTTGGGAATTCCTTTATTTATAATACCTTCCTTAGGATATCATGAAAAGATAACTAAAAAAATTTCAGATTTTTCTGCAAGAATTTCATATTTATTTAATAAGAAAAAAATAGAAAATGATATTGTTGAACATATAGAAAATTATTTGAGTGATATAACTGTTCGAAGAGTTCTTGATTTAGGTTGTGGTGTTGGTGTTTTAACAAACAGAATTGCAAGAGAAGTTATACCTACAGATGGAAAAGTTTATGGAATTGATTTTTCAAAAAAATCTCTTAAAATAGCTAATAGAATTTCTAAGTTAAAAGACATAAAAAATATTGAATTCATATACGAAAATTTTTATAATATGGAAAAAAGTAAAAAGTTAGATAAAAAATTAAAAAATCTTGATGCGGTTGTAGGTATTGGTGTATTAGGATATATAGACAGATTAGACTTTGTATTAGAACAAATGAATAAAAGATTGAGAAAAAATGGAAAAATTTATTTTGTTGATTATGATTACCCTGGACACTTCTTAGACAAATATCTTTTAGAACACGATGATGCGATATATGATTTATTCGAATCTCATGGATTTGAAGTTAAAATATGGCGACAAAAGAAACTTCTTTGGACATATGTACATATTTATGGAAAAAAGAAAGAATAAACAAAAGTTTTATAAATCGTTATTGTAACTTTTAAGTTATGTCAAATGATACAGATTCAAAAATTAGTTTGAGATTAAGTAAAGAAGATGAAGAAACATTAGATCAATTAATCGATAGGGGCGAATTTAAAAATAAATCTGAAGCAGTGAGAGAATCATTTAGATTCTACAATAATCTTATGAAAAAAGAGAAAAGTGGGAGAGGAATTGAAACTAAAATAGAAATACCCTCTACTATTTCAAAATATATAATTGAAAAAATATCTTATGGAGAGTATGTGTCATTAGAAGAAGGTCTAAGAGATTTATTGAGAATAGGATATAAAGCTGAAACTAAAATAGATGTGAATCAAAAAAAATTAGACGACTATAAAGTGTAATAATATTCATTTTTTTCTTTTTGTTCTTTGTCTTTTACTGAGTTTTCTTTATTTATTCTAGGTCTTTTTGTTTGTCCATCACGTCTCATAGTTATATTAACTTCTTTTAGAAATGTATTCATTCCTGTTTTCATATCAACAGGACCGATGGTCTCTCCTTTTAAAGAAGGCTCTCCCTTAAAAACCATCATTTTTTCGGATAAATAATCCAAAAATAAAATGTCATGTTCAATAACAATTGCCGAACTATTTCTATTTTTTACAATTTCTCTTATTTTTTTTGCAACATTAAGTCTTTGTTCTATATCTAAATAAGCAGAAGGTTCATCAAAAAGATATATATCTGCTTCTTTTGAAAGGCATGCAGCTATAGCTATTCTCTGCAATTCTCCCCCACTTAAAGAATTAATTTTTTTGTTGAGTAAATAATCAATCTGGAGGGGTTTTATAATTTCTATTTTATATGCATCAGTTCCAAATTTTTTGGTTATAGAACTTAATAATTCACTTACTGTTTTATCTGATTTTGCATCTATATATTGGGGTTTATAAGATATTACAATTTTTTTATTAATACTTCCTGAATCTGGTTTTATTTCACCAGCAAGTATTTTAGCAAAAGTTGTTTTTCCTGTTCCATTTTCACCAAGTACACCTATAATTTCTTTAGCTTGTATCTTACCAGATAAAATATTTAATTCGAAATCCCCCATCTTTTTTTTCATATCACTCCACTCGGTTAAAATTTCTCTTGTTTGAGTTTTTGTAGGGGCTTTAACTTCAAATTCTACAAAATGATCTCTAAATCTTACATTTTCATCTTTTAAATACCCAGATAAATATGTATTTATACCTTCTCTTGCGGACATAGGGTGTGATACTACTCCATACACTCCTCTTTTACCATACATTATATGCAATATCTCAGACAAATAATCCAAAACAATTAAATCATGTTCAATAATGTTTATACTTTTATCTTCATCAATCAATTCATGTATTAATTTTGCTGCTTTCAATCTTTGTTTTATGTCCAAATACGAGGAGGGTTCATCGAAAAATAAGACATTCGCATCTTTCAAAATAGTAGCAGTTATTGCAACTCTCTGAAGCTCTCCTCCTGAAATCTGATTAATTTTTCTATCGAGTATTTTATCTATTTCAAATTCTTTTGCCCATTTTTCAAGTTCTTTTTTCTCATCAACTTTTTCCAACAATTCCCTAACAGTTCCATCAAACTCTTTTGGAATAGAATCCACATATTGAGGTTTGTATGCTAACTTTATTTTATTTTTAAAAAGCTGTTCAAAATATTTTTGGGCTTCTGTCCCCTTAAAAAAATTTAAAATATCTTTCTCTGGTGGTTTTTTTCCAGGATCACCCAAATTTGGATAGTGAATTCCTGCAAGTATAGATATTGCAGTGGTTTTTCCAATACCATTAGGACCCAAAAC
The DNA here is from genome assembly GCA_007133845.1 of Candidatus Woesearchaeota archaeon. Lineage (GTDB taxonomy): Archaea > Nanobdellota > Nanobdellia > CSSed11-243R1 > CSSed11-243R1 > CSSed11-243R1. Next base: position 4,476 of record SLLY01000057.1, on the reverse strand, counting down.
ACCTACGGCACTTCCAAATTTAGGTATTATATTTCTAAAAAGTTTAAATCCATTTTCAGTATATCTATGTAAAGCTTGAGAACGTAATTCTTCCGGAAGATTTAATATATTTATACATTTAGCAGGACACTTTTTAACACATATTCCACAACCAACACAAAGTTCTTCAGATATTATTGGTTTTTCTTCATCTCCAATTTGTATGCATTCTTTTCCTGCCCGATTTACCGGACAAACTTTTTTACAAATATGAGTGCAATTTTCGGGTGCAATACAATCCTCTTTATTAATTACAGCTATTCTCATAGAAATTAATAAAATAAACATATAAATAAATGTAAGGGTTTTTGAATTGCAGTTTTATTTTTAGTCATGAAAACATTTATATACCACTTTTGGATTACATTTTTATGATTTGTGAATGTGGCTCAGATAAAATAGAAGAACTTGATGGAGAAACCATATGTTGGAATTGTGGTTTAGTTCAAATTGAGTATAGAAATTCCAATAATAAAAAAACAAATAATTTAGGAAGTGTTATACAACCAAATGAAAAATTTTCTGAACTTGAAAAAATTATAAAATTGCATAACGATATATCTGGATTAGAAAGTGAAAAAGTTTTGGATGAACTATATGATATAGAATCTTATTTTTCAAGAAATGAAAATATCCCGAAAACAGTCAAGGAAACGGCAATAAATCTATATAAAAAAGTTAGAAATAAAGATATGAGAGGACATAAAATAGAAGAGTTGCAAGCAGGTGTTATTTATTATTCATCAAGAATAAATGAATATCTTATAGATGCAAAAGAAGTTGGAAAAGAATTTAAATGTAACAAAAAAACTACAATCAACATGTGTAAAAAAATTATAAATGTTTTAAATTTAGAACCATTACCTCTATTGGAAGCCTCAAATTTTGTGACGCATATATGCAATAAAGCTGATTTTAGTCATGAAGTAAAAGATGCAGCTATGGAACTTCTTAAAAAACAAGATAGACACAGTTCTCCAAAGGGTAGTGCGGCGGGGGCAATATACTATGCATCAGTTCAATTAAATCAAAATATACTTCAAAAAGATATAGCTGAGGCTGCAGGAGTTACTGAAGTTACTATTAGAAATAGATATAAAGATTTTCTAGACAATTAATTTAATAAAAAACAATTTATTTTATTTTTTATGTTAGTAGGTGTTGTAGGTAAGGCTAATGTTGGTAAATCAACTTTTTTTAGAGCTTCAACTTTAGCACCTGCTCAAATAGGACCACACCCTTTTGTAACAATAGAGCCAAATAAAGCAATTGCATATGTAAAAACAGAATGTCCTTGCAAAAAATTAAAAATAAAATGTAATCCAAATAATTCTCCTTGTATAGAGGGAAATCGTTTCGTGCCTTTTGAGATATTAGATGTTGCGGGTTTAATTCCAGGAGCACATTTAGGTAAGGGACTTGGAAATAAATTTTTAGATGATTTAAGAAGGGCTGATTGTTTAATTCATGTATTAGATACAGCAGGCTCAACGGACGAAAAAGGGAATCAAATAACACCAGGCAATAGAGACCCATCCGAAGATTTATTATTTTTAAAAGAGGAGTTTGATTTTTGGCTTCAAAAAATTCTAATAAAACACTTTAAAGATAAAAAACAAAAATTTAATTTAAATGACTTGGTGGATGTATTATCTGGACTAAAAATAAAAAAAGAACACATTTCTAAAACATTAAAAATTAGCAATTTAAAAATTTCAGATATTTCTAATTGGGATAAAGAAAAATTTCTTAAATTTGCAATAGGATTGAGAAATGAATCTAAACCTATAGTTATTTGTGCTAATAAATGTGATTTAAAAATAGCTAGAGAAAATTTAAAGAAACTCAAAAAAAAATATCCAGAAGATATTTTCATCCCGGTTTCCGCCGAATCCGAATTAGTTTTAAGGGAGGCATCTAATAAAAATTTTATAAAATACATTCCTGGCGAAGATAATTTTTCTATTTTAAAAGAAATTTCTAAAAAACAAGAAAAAGCATTAGAATTCATAAATAAAAAAATATTAAAAGTTTTGAGTGATACAGGAGTTCAACAATGTATAAATAAAGCAGTTTTGGATGTACTAAAATATATTGTTGTATATCCTGTTGAAGATGAAAAAAAATTCGTGGATAAAAAAGGTAGAATTCTTCCAGATGCATTTTTAATCCCAAAAGATTCAAGTGCATTGGATTTAGCGTATAAGATACATAGTGAAATAGGTGAAAAATTTATAGGTGCTATAGATTGTAAAACAAAAAGAAGGATAGGAAAAGAGACAAATTTAAAAGATGGAGATATAATTAAAATATTAACTAGTAATTAATTCGAAAAAAATTTAAAAAATGAATAACTCTTGAAAATAAAATGGAAAAAATAACCAAAACAGCTATTTTGATATGTGCTCAAATATTACTAGTACTTTTTTTCCTTGGTTTTTCAGAATATACAAAAATAGGGGCTACAGTAATTTTTCCAATAGGTTTTTCAATAACTTTCTTTTTTTTAGTATTGTTTTTGTTCGATATAAATTTTGAAAGTAAAAAACAAACTTATTTATTAGCACTTTTTATAGGTGGAATTGCTCTATTTTCTACTGCAATTGGATTTCATTATAGTGCAGATGCAATAAATAATCTAATAAGTGGTTTGGGCGAACACGGCTTTGAAATGAACGTTGAAAAAGTAATGGAAAGAATATACCACATGGATGAATATTTTTCACACTGGATAATGTATGCAGGAATTTTAATGATTTCTGGAGCAATTGGAAGCATTTATTATTTTTCTAGGGAGGAAGTGAGAAAGAAAAAATCAAATAAAGTAAAAAAGACTGAAAATAGATTATTAGATATATTTGTCACAACTTTTGCAGGTTCAGCAACGGGTGTAATAAGTTGTTTTTTAGCAATTTCGGGTAATGTTTTAAGATATAGCTTAATCACTGTCGCAATAATACTTCCAATTTATTTAATTAAAACCAAAAATATAAAATTAAATCAGGAAGGTCTTGAAATGATAATTTTTGGAGCTGCAGCAATAAGTGCTTTTATTTCACTTGCGATGGGATATTATTTAGTTTCTGTAAGCGGATACATTCCTGATTTAATATTTAATTAATTTACATCATAGAAATCTTTATAAAGTATTTATTACTAATTAGTGGTATGAAAAGGATGGATTTAGAAGATGTACTTGAAAAAGTTGGAAATGAATTAGATAAAAAAATAATTGAAAATGAAGATTTTTTTCCAAATTTAAAAAGAACAGATATTGTGCTAATAGGTGGTTATGCATTAGATGTTTATGAAAAAAAATATGATATAGATCTTCAAGAAAAAAGATATACAAATGATGTAGATTTTTATGCTGTCGATGCTAAATTATTTGGAGATAGAATAACTCCTACAGGTGCTTCAATAGAGTTGAGTGATTATTTTAAAGCTGAATTTTTTGATTGGATTTCCGGAATGGATCATAAAAAATTCGATATCGATGAAATGTGTGATTATGATTCAAAAATAAAAAGTACAAAAAAAATGGATATATATGTAGTTTCTCCTGCTATTTTTGTGATAAATAAATTATTATCTTATAGACAAGATAAATCGAGAGAAAAAGATTTGAAGGATGTGGCTAAATTATATAACGAATTTAAAAAAAATGATTATAAAAATTTAACAGATAAAATAGATGAAAATATTAAAAATTTTGGACTTCAAACAGAATTTAATTTGATTGAAAAATATATTCAAAATTTAAATTCATAAACGTATAAATCTTCAAAAGAAATATGTTTTTTTTGGAGTAATTCAGAATTATATCCATTATTTTTTGCAATCTCTAAAACTTTATCTTTATCAGTATATGATGAAAAAACCATTAATATTGAACCATTTTTTTTTAAAAAGTTTTTAGCTTCTTTTAAAAATTTTTCAATAGTCTCCCAACCAAATTTACCTCCCGTTACATCTATTTCTTTATCATATTTGGATTCTGGCAAATAAGGGGGATTAAATATTATTATATCAAATTTTCCATCCACATTTGAGAACAATTTACTTTCTTTAAATTCTACATTTTTAAACGTGTGAAATGCATTGTTACAATAATCTATTGCTTTTGGATCCACATCAACAGCAATAACTTTATCTGCTTTTTTTGCAGCTGCAAAAGCTTGAATTCCTGTTCCAGTTCCCATATCGAGAACATCTCCTTTAGCTAATTTCTCAACCCATTTTTTTAATAAGTATGAATCTTCCGCAGGTAAATATACCATGTATAAATTTATAATTTTACAGTTTTAATATTTATTGATGTAAAAAAGTTTATATTCTACAAATTTAAAATAATAGTATGGTAAGGATAGAATTAGAAGGAGTTAGTGCTTTACATAAAAGTTATAATAAAATACGAGCATTAGAAAAAAAATTGAT
>SLLY01000026.1 GCA_007133845.1 Candidatus Woesearchaeota archaeon | reverse complement strand
CGCTCCAATAGACATTATCGCTGCTGATAATACTGCCCAATTAGCTTCTAGTCCTCGTCCGAAGAAAAAGTCACTCGCAACTTTCATAATCCAAAGCGTTACTCCAAAAAATACAATTCCAAGTATGATTAAAGCTACTGCTGCAACTAATGAAACTCCTATAAATTGAAATCCTTCTTTTAGCTTTTTCATTAAAACACCTCCATTATGTTAGAAATTAAATAAAAATATAAACTTATCTTAAGTAGATTTCTCCAAGATATTTACTATATGTTCTAAAATCCTCTGTTTTATCTTTTGTATCTTTTTTTATTCTTATGTATTGTGTGACTTGAGAATCCATTAAATCAGCGTAATAGATTGCAGCAGCTTCTGGAAATTGAGGTCTTTTTAAAGCCCCATATTCAAGTTCTCCGTGATGACTTAACATCATATGCAATATTTTGTTTTTCAAATTTTTTGGAAATTCTTTAATTTTATCAATTGCTTTTGAAACCATTTCAGCTCCTATAAATACATGACTTACAAGCATTCCTTCTTCCGTTATTTTTATATTTGATGTTGTTTTGAATTCATTTATTTTTCCTATGTCGTGTAAAATTGCTCCCGCAATCAACAAATCCCTATTTAAAGAAGGGTGTATTTCCATTGTTGTTTCACATATTTTAACAACACCCCAAGTGTGTTCTAATAGTCCTCCAATACATCCATGATGCATGTACATTGCTGCCGGAGATTCTTTAAATTTATCAGTAAATTCATCATCCTTGAAAAAATGAAACAATAATTTTTTTATGAATGAATTTTGAATCTTTTCTATATTTAGTGAAATATAATCAAACATTTCGTTTATGTCTTGATTAGTTTCAAATAAGAACCTACTCAATTTATATTCATCTTGCTTCGCTTTTCTTAATTCTCCCTTGCCTTCGTTGACATTTATCTTTAATTTTTTTCCAATGTCGCTTTTTACAAATCCTTTCACATAAATAACATCGTCAATTTCAAAACTATCATAAATTCTTTTAGTTTCTTCTTTATCGGTTCCACCCCAATAGTACAAATCTATTTCACCAGTTTTATCAGCTAATCCTATCCTAAACCAGCTACCTTCTTTATTATTATAATCTCTAGGAAGGTGTTTGTATTTAACTGAAAAAACAGATTCTACAAACATGTTACCTTTTAAATCAGAAACGTATTGTTTTTCCATATTAATTCTAAACTATTTTCATTTTCTAAAGCTTCTCTTTGCTCCACAACTTGGACAAGTTTGTGGGGGTATTGAGGGTGCTCTTTGAAAAGGTGCCTTGAATCCACACTTACAACATTCCCATTCTGCCATATATTTTAGTTACACCAATCATTTAAATTTGTTTTTATAGAAAATTAAAATAAAAAGAAAAAGAAGATTATTCTCTTGTTCTTGCGTACGTGTGTCCTATAAGTCCAAATATAACTGCCATTGCTATCCATGCCCAATCTTTAATCCACAGTCCATAAACAACGAAAAACAAAGCTGCTATATGTAATGTAAAATTTACTGGCTCTGCATGTTCTAACGCCATTTTTTCTATCCATGTAGGTTTTTTACCTTTCTTAAAATCTTTTAACTTTTTTTCAACCCAACCATCTACTTTTTTAGATTTTTTATTTTTCTCTTTTTGAAAAAATCCAATATACAGTAGAGGCAAAATTCCAACAGTGTTCAAAAGAAATATCGCTATAAACCATTTTATTTGATTATTTCTTCCCGCTTTCCATAGTCCAAAACCCTTCCATATCATTTCCCAAATTAATAAGGGAACAATCCAAATTAAAATTTGACTTTCCATTACCATATGATATTAAATCAAGAATTATTTAAATACTTATTTAAAAGAATGCGATTTAATCTTCTTCTTTATCCATCTTTTTTAAAAGATTTTGGAATCGTTTATCATCTTTTTCTATTTTTTTGTCTACTTTTTTTGCTTCTTCCTTCAATCTTTCTATGTTATCTCTAATTATTCTATCTTTTTCATCATCTTTAGTCATATATTATATAAGAACCTCATCTTTTAACTATGTTGTGTTTCAATTTTTGAAACTAACATTTATATATTGTTTCAGTTATTAAATAACTATGAAATTTGAAAAAAATCACTTAAAATATTTAATGTTTATAGCAATAGCTTTAATTTTGGTTTTGACTTTTATGCCTTTTACGGAAGCTAATACGGAAGCTAATACGGAAGCTAATAATGATATAAATGAAAGTACAACCATCTATTTTTTCTGGGGTACTGGTTGTCCCTTTTGTGAAGAACAAAAATTATTTTTAGAGGAATTAGAAGAACAGTATGAAGGAAGAGTAGAATTAAAATCTTTTAATGCTCGTTTAAACAAAGAACTCCTTTTAGATATAGGTAATTCTTATGATATGGAACCTTCTGGTGTCCCCACAACATTCATTGGAGAAAAACATTGGGTCGGTTTTACCCCATATATAATGAATCAGATTGAAACATATGTTGAAAACTGTGTTGACATTGGTTGCGATTCTTTGTATGAAATAGAAACTCATGAAAAAGAAATTGCAGACACAGATTATACAACTATTGAAGATGTTGAATATGAAAAAGATTTAGAAGAAGAAACAGAAGATGAAATTATTCAAATACCTCTATTTGGTGAAATAAATTTATCTGAACAACCATTATTCCCCATCACATTAATGATTTCTTTTATAGATGGTTTTAACCCGTGCTCTTTATGGGTGCTCACATTTCTTCTTGGGATAGTAATATATTCAGGTTCAAGAAAAAAAACAACTATTATAGGGTTCACATATCTTATTGTTACTGCAACAGTTTATGGTTTATTTATAGTTGGTTTAATAAACGTCTTTGCATATATTGGTTTTGTTGATTGGATAAGACTTATAGTTGTTTTGTTTGCATTAACTTTCGCAGCAATAAGCATTAAGGACTTCTTTTTTTACAAAAAAGGAGGAATATCTCTTGAAATACCAGATAAATTTAAACCCAATATTTTAAAGGATATGAGGAAAATAATAGATCCTAAACAATCTACCGCTTCCATGATATTTGCAACAATAATGATGGCATTAGGAATTACGCTTGTTGAATTGCCTTGCACTGCAGGTTTTCCAGTTCTTTGGACAGGAATCTTAGCTGCACAAGGGATAAGTATGTATTCTGCATATTTTGCATTTTTATTGATAACTTATGTTTTAGTTTATTTATCGGTTGAATTAGTAATATTTTTTGGTGCTGTTTTTACACTCAAAAAAACAAAATTCGAAGAAAAACATGGTAGATTACTTAAATTAATAGGTGGTGCAATAATGCTTGCTTTGGGACTTACATTCGCATTCAAGCCAGAATATATGGAAAATGTTGTTGCTACTTTTGCAATCTTCTTTTCCGCAATCATCGGTGCTGTAGTTGTAGGTTTATTATACGATAAATTTGTAGGATTTGATGAAGAGGAAGCTAAAAATGTTTGTGTTGCATGTGGTATACTTGGATTAGATAAACAAAAAGAAGATGAAGTAGGGAATAAAGAGAAAGAAAAGCAAGAAAAAAATAACAAAAAAGAAGATAAGAAAGATGAAAATAAATAAAAAAATTTTGATGAGTTTTGGATTTTTAATTTTATTATTTTTATTTATGTCTGTTTTATTTTTAAGAGGTAGTCCTCAAACAGGAGAAAAAGAAAACGTTGAAATAGTTAAATATAATGAAGATGGACAACTCATTGTTTATTATTTTTGGGATAGAAATTGTCCTGTGTGTTCTGTGCAATCTGAATTTTTAAAAGAAATGGAAGAAATTTATGGAGATGAAATAGAAATAAAATCTTTTGAATTAAGGATACCGGAAAATATTCAAACTTTTCAACAAATTGGAAACGCGTATGATATGCGTCCAAGTGGTGTTCCTACAACATTTATTGCTAATAGATACTGGGTAGGTTTTTCAAGCACTTATCGTTCTGAAATAGAATCTAAGATAGAAATTTGTATAGAAACTGTTTGTTAAAAAAATAAAAAAAGAAAAATAATTTATTTCTTTTTAATGTACCAGAATAATCCTGCTATTATTAATACGTCTACTATTGCTATATATATGTATGTTATTCCACTAATTCCAAACCATACAATGTCATAATACCAAAATCCAAGTACTCCAATCAAATCCACTGCAAATATACCCATTAATATTTTTGCACATGTTATTTTCGTTTTTTCTGTTTTAATCCAATTTTGCCATATTAAAAATAATAGTATTAATACAGCTACTCCACTTAACCACACAGGAAGTTCAAAATTTCCAATATGGACGCTTGTTCCAAGAATAAATCTTAAAAAATGCATAATTCCAACCACTGCAAAAATCACTATATTCAGCACTAACATATTTTCAAGTTTAAGTTTCATTTTCTCCATAACATCACCGAATGTATAAGAATTTTAGATTTTATAAAATCTCATTATTTGACAAACTTTATAAATACATAGATTTTTAACTATTATATAATCGTAAATTTATAGATGTTGGAATGGAAATAGGTATTTTAACTGCATGTACAGGTAAACCTCAAAAGAATAAAGGTTTATATGATATAATTAATGAAATAGACGAAAGAGAAGATATAAATTATAGAATAATCAATCCTCAGGACATTTTTTTTGAAGGTAATAATTTTAAGTATTATAAAAGAAAAAAAGAATATATCTTTTCTAGAAATAAAAAAGATGAATTTGTAGGAAGAAAATGGTTAAAAGAAAATGAAGTTCGATTGTTCAAAGAAGAATTTTCGGATGTGGATTATTTATATATAAGGGGATTTAAACCCGCATCATGGGAAAGTGAACCAATTATTGTTAAAAGAGCGATAGAAAAACTTGATATTCCTATGACTAATTCTTTAGAATCTATTAAATATTGCAATAATAAAATTTATTCGATCTTAGATATATTGACGTGTAATATTGAAATAGATGGATTTGAATTGAAAGAATTAATTCCTAAAACAAGAATATTTAATTTAAAAAATTCCAATCCGGAGAACAAAGAAGAGGTAAAGGAATATATAAGAACTAGGTTTCAAGGTGGACACACCCCTGTTGTAGCTAAGGATCATAATGGTAGAGGCGGTGGCGGTATCATGCCATTTCCTATAGGTTCGCCATATAGAGCATTAATAGATAATTATGAGAGAACTAATTTTATCGTGCAAGATATGAAAGAAGGATGTATAGATTTAAGAGTTCAAATAGTTGGAAGTGGATACTATGAGAATGATATAAAAGGTTCTTATATAAGAGAACCATCGGAAGGAGATTTTAGAGCACAATACAACAAGAAAAAAGAACATTATGAATTAAGCGAATTACAAAAAAAAATATCTCTATGGATTCATAAAAGATCTGGTGTAGATATATCTGCAATAGATTTTCTATTGAATCCAGATACAGACGAAATTTATTTTTTAGAAATCAATGGAGAAAATCCTGGATGGAAAAATTTAAAAAAAGTTTACAAAGACGATGAAATAATCTCTAAAAATGGACTCGCTCCATATTTAATAGATCATATGATAGACAAATATAGGCTGCTAAAATAAAATTTTTAATTATTTATTCTTTCTTCGCTTTCTTCTGGCTGCACGTATCTTGTCTTTAGTACCCGTTTTTCTTTTTCCTCTACCACATTTCATAAATATTTAAAATAAGAACCTTTTATTTAACTTTCTATTTGTTATAATAAAAAAGAAATTACTGGACTCAGCAGGGAGTTCCATTCAAAAAAGCCACTTAATCCGAAAACTCATTTCAACTTCATTAAAGGTTATCTCCTTGGGATATAACGAATTTTTTCAAGCAGATTCTTACATGATGAGATAAAGTCCAGACATCACGCAAAAATTGAACTGATTGCTTAACATGGATCCGCTACAGTACCCAGCTTTTTCTTACAAAGCCAACTGAATTGTCCAATAGATATATGTGTTTTTCAATGAATATAAATGTTTCGTTTTTGATAATTTTGCATAGAATGTCTTTTTTTAAGAAATTTTATTAAATTTAATTTTGAATATAACGGAATTAGCATCCTTTTCCATTTTTTTCTTGTACAATCCTTGAGCTTTGTTTTCCTTGCTCGTTTCCAGCCACAATTCTTTAGCTTTTAATTTTTTAGAATAATCTATAGCATAATCAATTAAAATTTTACCATAACCTTTCCCACGACATTTCTTATCGACAATTATCTCTTCAAGTATTACTTGATAACCTTTTGTATGTGCTATCCAATATTTAACTAAAGATAAACATCCAATCAATTCATTATTTTCAAAAAGTAAGAATCTATCAACATTTTTTTCAGTTAATTCTTTTAAATATGCCTTTTTATATTCAGATTTATTTTTTTTAACATTAGACCAGAATCCGTCCATTAATTTAATCAATTTTTCAAAGTCGTCCTTTTTAGCTTTTCTTATTTTCATAATATGGTTTTATATTGTTTTTAAAATATAAAAACGTAAGCCTCGGGAGGGAGTCGCACCCTCGACCTTCTGCTTACCTGAGGAAGTTCTTTTCCGTGCACGCTTTTCTTTCAAGAAAAGGGTGCTTACAAGGCAGACGCTCTGGCTACTGAGCTACCGAGGCATATAATTTGAAATAAGAACACGTTTTAAAATCTTACTATTTTTCAAGTTCTCTACGTATTTTTTCTTCTTCTTCTTTTGAAAGATTTTCAATAAAATCTTTAATTTTTCTTATAACTTCTTGTTCAGGATAAACCTTTCTTTTTTTGACAGAATCTTTTATTTCATCTTTTTCAATAATTTTTTCAATCAATTCTGTATTTACTCCATCTCCTTTTAATGCATCAACCAATTCTCCAAGTTTGTATCCTTTTTGAATTCCGTATTTTATAAAAAGCCTTAAATCTTCAATAGGTTTTTTATTTGACGTTTTGTATTTATCTGTTTCATATATCTTTTCAGCTACTTTTTCAGCTTTCGATTTTTTACGTTTAATTCTCCACATTTTAATTTTTTTATATCCAAAATAACTTAAGAATATTAAAAAGACAATTGAAAATATTGATAATATGAGATAAACATCTATTTCATAAATCTCTTCTTCAATAGGAGGGGGAGGTTCTGTTCTTATTACATTCAATGAACTTGTTCGATCTATAATCCCATCTTTATGCATGAATACAGTTAAAAATTCCATACTTCCTCTGTCTATTGCTTCTATCTCATAAGAAAGAATGATTTCTTCACCCTCATTTATTTTCTCTAGAAATTGCCAATGGAAATGACTCCTTCTCCTGTTTTCATATTCTCTTACACCCAATCTTTCAAAAACAATTGAATCTCTATTATAATTTTCTATATCCCAGTCTATTATATTCCAACCAACAGGAGTGAATTCAATAATGTCAAAATTATTTAACTCTTCATTAGAATGAATTGAAATCTGTACTGTTATGATTTCACCTATTTCAACTTCTCTTGGAGCTTGTCTTAACATATTTACACTACCAAAAGAAGCGGGTATAACTAAAAAGAAAAACAATATTAGTGTAATAAGATGCTTTTTCATGTATTTTTATATAAAAGTGTTATTTATAAATTTTTATCAAAACATATTTTAATCTGTAAAACGTTTATTTGACGTGGAAGTTAAGCCTTTTGGATTGAAAGATATATTTAGAATAGTTACTACACTTATTATAGTTATTCTTGTAGGAATATTTGTTGCACCAAGAGCTCCATGGATTTTGATATTGGCTGTATTTACGCTTATTTATGTTTTAATTTTAGAATTTATTAAATATTATTTAGGAATGAAGTATTTAAGGAAAAAAAAGTTTCGTCTCGCACCAAACTTAGAATAATTGTATAATATCCCATTTTCCTCCATTATATTTATATAAATGAATGTCCCCACAGATTTTACAAAAATATTTTTTTTCACCAGTTTTTTTATTAATTATTATATAATCTGAATGTGAATTGCATCCAGGACATCTTGGTATTATGTTTTCGACATTGTATGTCATATTTTTTTACACCACAGAATCCGAAAAGTAAATTAATTTAAATATTTTTCTAATTTTATGTCTAATGCTCAAAAACATTTACTCGCAGGAACCCTTGTTTCTTTGATAATAGCATTTATTTTCAATAATTTTTTTAATATATCTCAGGGAATAATTGTAGTGGGCGTTATTTTAGGAATAATTTCCTCAGAATTTCCAGATATAGATCATCCTAAATCATTACCTAGAAAAATTATGAAAGGTGTGATGCCCGCAATAATCTTATTTATATTTGGATATTTGTTTTTTGTTTGGAAGATGTGGAATAGAGATTTTATAAAAATAGGATTTTTCATTTCAGTACCTATTCTATTAATTTATTTTTATGAATTGTTCATTCCAAAACATAGAGGTTCAACACACAAATTTTCTGGAATGATAGCAGTAGCTTTGATAGCAATTCCATTTACTTTTTTATTTGGTTGGAATCTACTACATTTTATTGTTTTATTGGTTTTTGTAATAGCAGGTTTTTCAAGCCACATATTATT
>SLLY01000028.1 GCA_007133845.1 Candidatus Woesearchaeota archaeon | reverse complement strand
TGTAGGCAGCCAAGGGTACGGGTGTCCACCGGTTAAAGGGGGTCGTGAGCTGGGTTTAGTACGCTGTGAGGCAGTACGGTTTTTATCTAGTGGAATTGTTTGGTGACTGAGTGGAGAGTCCTTTTAGTACGAGAGGAACAAGGGACTGGCGCCTCTAGTGAACCAGTTGTCCGACAGGGCAGAAGCTGGGTAGCCACGCGCTAGCGGATAAACCCTGAAAGCATCTAAGGGTGAAGCCGCTCGCAAAAAAAGTCACCTATAGTGCTGCGGAAGAAGACCGCGTTGATAGAGTTGTGATGTAATCTTGCGAAAGGCAGTCTTCAACTACTAATCGCACTTTGCCTATTCTAAAAAAATCTCTTTTGTGCAGTATCATTCACACTTTTACTTTTCGAAAGAAATTTATATTACTATAAAGTGTATACCTTCTATGAAGAAAGATAAAAAAGAAGAATATAAAACAATTAAAAAATTTTCAGAATTTAATAGCGAATGCAGATACATAGCTTACAAAAATATCTTAAATAATACAGAATTAATAAGTATAGAAATACAAAAATTGCATCCTTATAAAGAAAATCCAAGAACTGTTGGTACATTACATTTAACTTACAAAGATATTGAAGAAATGTATAATAACAAAAAAGGGGGAAAATCTAAGATAAATTTAGAAAAAATTGTCAAACGTAGATATTTGAATAATAAAAGAATTAGAAGAACGGCAGAATTTAGATACGGGCTAGTTAAAATTATTGAGGAAACGGAAAGCATAGGCAAAAAAGTTCAATATACTATAAATTTAAAATTTGAAGAATTGGAAGAATTAAAAAATATGTTAGAAGATATTCCCTACAACAAAGAAAGTCGAATAAATAATGAAATAGATGAATTTTTGGAATATTTGAAAGAAAATGAAGGAAATTTTTATACTATTAAAGAACTTTGTGATGAGTTAGGAATTTCAGAAGGAGATAAAAGATCATTAGTCATTAAATTTCCGAGTTATTTAAAAGAAAATAAAGAAGAAATTGCAATAAATAAAAAGGGTGGAACAGGCGTATATAAATATGACAAAAAATGCGCAAAAAAACAAAAAGAACATGGAAGAGATTCCTGTTATAATATATTGCATTGTGAAAGATCTGAAAGGTGTTTGAAAAGAATACATATTTCTGAAAAATAATTTGAATTTTTTGAAAATAAAAACTTTTATATATCATTATTCACTATATGATAGTAACTTAAAGGTGTTAAATATAACGATTTGGTGAAATATTAAAATGGAAACTAATGATTATGATGGCCCATGTACTGGTATATTCGGAAGGTCTTATGAAATCGTTAGTTATCTCTGCAATCCATGGAAAAATAAAGATGGAGAAATACAAGAAGCTCGTATAATTAATGCATATAAAAATCGGAATGGTGAAAAGCTAAAGGTTGCAGATATAGGTTGTGGAGGTTGCGCAGACCATATTTTATGGAAAAGAACCATTGAAGAAACATTAAAAGAATATGGCATAGAAAATCCAGAGATTGAAATCGTGGGCTTGGACATAAACGAGGAAATGTTCGAAGATATATTACATGGGAAATTTGATTACACTGAAAAAATAGATGATTTACATGGAGATTCAAAAGAAAATTTATATGAAATATTAAACGAATGTTTTGAGAAAAAAGATGATTTGTTTTCTTATGAAATGAAAAAAGAATACACCAAAGAATTAAATCTTGTTCTGGGTGATGCATATAATCTTAATTTTGAAGATGATTCATTCGATATTGTAACATCAAATTTCCTTCTATATCATCTTGATGAATATTTTGAAAACAAGAATAGAAAAAAAGTTTTTAATGAACTCACAAGAATCGTAAAAAAAGGTGGATTAATTTTTACGGAGGCTGGATTTTTTGAAAAGAAAGGATATTACAAAGTAGAAGAAATAAATGAACTCCCATATATAAAAATGGATGGAGAATTAGAACCCATAAGAAAAACTTTTTACGATTATAGATTGGGGGAAAATTGTCATGTCTATATATCTCATAATCTTTGTGACGTAAGTTCTTTTGGCTCTGAATATGTTTCAAACGAACCTTTGATAGAAGAAATTTTAGAATTAATAGAGGATGGAGACAAAATAGCATTCATAGGCACTGGAAACAATGAAATGTATCCTAGAAATCTTTCTGAGAGATTAAAAGAAAAAAATATTGATTACAAAAAGATAAAAGTAATAGATCCAAAATTTCATGGAAAAATAGTAGATAGAGATAAAAACATAGAAATGTGTCCAAAAACATATCAAGAAGAACTAGGATTCGAAGGCGAGAGTTCAAGCGTAACTGATTTGGTTAATAATGCCATGAAAGATAAAGCAAGGGTGGTTGGATTAAAAATTTGCAAACATCAGCTAGACAAAATTTCAGAAATAGAAGAAAAATTTAGGAATAATGGATATACTGTAAATAAACCTTACGATGATGTAATTATAGCTAATATAAGTGATAAAAAAAGTTATGAAAAAAACATAGTGAATATTAAAGATGATTGTGAAGATTATTGGAAAGGAAGATTTTTTGAGGGTTAAGGGGTGCTCAAAATGATAGATTATTTAGAAGATTTGGAAGAAAAAATAAAAAATGAAATAGATAAAATATATATTAAACTAAACATTAAAAAAGAGAAAAAAAAAAAAATGATCGAACATTGGGACGAATATATCGGAATAGCAATGAGTCAAAGAGTTCCATTAAAGATAATTGGAAAAGGTATAGAATCTTACTTTCCTTCAAAAGAAGAATATTTTAAAAAAAATGAAGTGGGGGAATATTGTATAGAAATTAAGATTATATGAGGTTTTAAAAATGGCTAATTGGCAAGAGAAAATAAAGGCAACGGAAAGAATATGGGAAATAGTTGAGAAAAAAGATTGCGCATTTGAAATATTTGGAATATTAAAGAAAATTCAAGAGATCGATGTAAAAGTATGTGTAATTGAAGCATTATATAATGGAGATGAAATCCTCGAAGAAAAATTGGGCGAGCTTCAAAATGAAATTTTAGAAAAATACGAAAATTTAAACGACTCGTTAGAATTAAATGATAAAATAGAAATAAAAAACGGCGACCAATATTCCAAAAGAGAAGCATACGAAAATTTTTTAGAATATTCTGAAAATTTGAAAGATTTGATATATAAGATAGAAAATAAATTTGTTCACAGAATGGAAGATTGGAGTAAAAATTTGGAATCTAAAGACTTAAAAATTAAAGAAAAAATAGCTGCAAAAGAATTGTTAAAACTTGGTTTATGTCAGGATGCTATCGAAACATTATTGGTGTATAAAGGAATGATTCCAGAAATGTTTAAACTTTACGAAGCGAAAATGTATGAGATGAATAAAGAACCCTCTGCAGAAATGAAACGTTTGGATGCATATTTGTGCGATGTAATAAATGAAATCAATGAAGTGCATTATGGAAATGTAGGATATACATAAATTTATAAATCAAAAAATTGATTCACTAGTGTGGGTGGAATAGACAACTATCGCAGTCTTCTTTTTGAAGATGGTGAGGAAGTTCGGCCACCATAAATTTCAGCGAAGTAATTCGTCCATAGAAATGTGGGGCTCTGACGCAGAAAATAACAGCTGTTGAGCATTATGATGTTGAAAAACTGAAATTTCAGCAAGTTGTGTGAAATCGTTAGCCTGAAAGGTGCAAGTCAAAAAGACAAATTTTGTCGAATAGGCGCTAAGTAGAATGTTGTCATGTCTTTTGATGATACAAAAATTTTTGTGGAAAGACAACACAAGCCGAACTATTTTTTACCCACAAAATAATAAAAAATGGTGTAAAAATGGGAAAAGATAAAATAAGTATGCCAGCAAGTCATGGTGGATTAATGCAATACTATGAAGAATATAAAGGTAAGATAGAGATGTCGCCTTACATCGTAGTTACTCTTACAATATTAGTCATAATCTTTGTTGTATTGTTACATGTAATCGGGCCAAATATTTTTGGATTTTAAAAAATTATTTCATTTTCTTTAAGAACTTTAATAATTTGTTCGAAAACTTCAATTTTTGATTTTGAACTATCTACTACACAAATATTTTCATCTAATTTTTCTCTTAAATTCAGAAAATTTTTTCTAAGTTCTTCCATAAATTCTAATTTTTCAAATTTTTCTTTACTCGTTCTACCATCTTCCATTCTTTTATATGCTATTTCGGGTTTCAAATCCAAAATGATAGTTATGTCTGGTTTTAGAAATCCTTTTTGGGTTTTATGAATAATTTTAAAATCAATTCCTTGTGTTTGCTGATATGCATATGTAGAATGATAATATCTATCAGACAAAACAAAATATTTTATTTTCCCTTTTTTTCTGGATATAAATTTTTTAATTAATTTTGTATGTTCTTTTCTATCTTTTGTATAAAGATTTAAAAGATTTTTTGAGTTTTTAAATGGACAATTATCTTTTTTTAGAATTTCTCTTATTTTCATTCCATAATTTCCATACGTTGGTTCTCTAGTTGTAAATATCTCATTTTTTTTATCTTGTTCAAAAATAAAGTTGTGTAACTTTTTTATTTGAGTTCCCTTACCACACCCATCGATACCTTCTAAGACTATAAATTTATTTTTCATAAAAAAAATAAAAACCTTAAGACATAAAAATGTAGCGATGTTTTATTTATTGATGGAAAAATTTTTCAAACCCAAATCAATAGCTATTATAGGCGCTAGTAGACATAAAGAAAAGGTAGGTTACACTATTTTTAAGAACTTATTGCGTTCTAGAAAAAGAGTTTATCCCGTAAATCCTAACGCTAAAAAAATATGTGGAAGAATAGCATATAATTCTGTATTAGATATAAAAAACAATGTAGATTTAGCAATAATAGTAATACCTGCAAAATTCGTTCCAAGTGTCTTAAAAGAATGTGGAGAAAAAAACATTAAAAATGTTATAATAATTTCTGCGGGTTTTTCAGAAATTGGGGATGAAGCACTAGAAAAGGAAGTAGTAAAAATAGCTGAAAAATACAAAATAAGATTTATAGGTCCAAATTGTTTAGGTGTAATAAACCCATATAAAAAATTAAATGCTACTTTTTTTGGTAAAAATCCAAAAGAAGGAAGTATTGCTTTTATATCACAAAGTGGTGCATTGGGCGTTGCTGTATTGGATCAAGCAATAAAGAATGACGTAGGATTAAGTTTTTTCGCTTCAATAGGTAATGCTACAGATGTAGGATTTTCTGAAATAGTAAAATATCTTAGTAAAGATAAAAAAACGAAGGCTATATGTCTTTACATTGAAAGTTTGAAGAATGGGAAAAAATTTTTGAATGTAGTTTCAAAAACAAAAAAACCTGTCATTGTTCTAAAGGGAGGCATGACAGAAAAAGGACAGGAAGCAGCTGCAACACATACAGCAGCACTAATGTCAGAAAATGCAGTATATACTGGTGCATTCAAACAATGTGGTGCAATACAAACAGAAAGTATCTATGAACTTTTTGAACTTGGAAAATATCTTTCAGAAAATAAAGCACCAAAAGGAAAAAAAGGAATAATAATTACAAATGCTGGAGGAGTTGGGGTTCTTGCAACAGATGCGTTTGAAAAAAATGAAATTGAGGTAGTAAAAATTCCAAAAAAAGTAATTAAAAAACTCGATAAAGTATTACCAAACGAATGGAGTAAAAGCAATCCAATAGACATAATTGGAGATGCCACACCTAAAAGGTATTTAGAAACTTTGAACGCTATAAAAAATGAAAAGTTTTTTGATTTTATTTTTATCGCACTTACACCACAAAATATGACGAATCCCACAAAGGTTGCAAAAATTTTAACTGAATTTAAGAAAAAGAATAATATACCTTTATTTTCATGTTTTATGGGTGGAGAATTAGTACAAAATGGAAAATCTATATTAGATAAGAAAAACATACTTAACTTCGAAGAACCTATATATGGTATTGGATTAATATCTAAAATGGTGAAATGATGGAATTAATCAAATTTTCAAATTTAGTAAAACGAGTTATAAGAAAAAAAATTACGGGAGAAACTAAAAATTATTTACAAGAACTTCCAATAGGTAAAACAAATTATAAATTTAAATTTGAATTAGAAAATAAAATAGTTAGAGTTCTTTCTCCTCTTAAAAGTCTTCCAACAGTTTTTGAATTTGCTAATAGAATAATACCTCAAAAAGATTACACATACTCAATTAGAGTTTTAAAAGAATCTAAAACAAGTACTCTTTCAAAAACATCTAGTGTTAATACACCGATAGAAAAAACAAAGCAGGGAATAACTTCCGGAGAAAAAATTCAAGGAATATTTTATGAAATTTTAAAGACTGAAGACTTCAAGATAACATACTCTGAGCAAGAGGGCACTATAATTACATTTAAAGAAGTAGACGATGCTAGAAGGTTTTTTCAAACAATTGTTGGATTATTTCCTTTTGCAGATGTAGGAAAGGAAAATAAAAGTCTTTTTGTTGATTGTACTATTTCAATTGAAGAATATGAACGATTTAAAAAAAAGGACACAAAAAAAGGCATGGTAAAATGTAGTATAACAATTGATAATACAACTGTTGGAACAAAAACGGGAGCATTCATTCTTTAAAAACATCAAATCCAGATTTCTCTATTTGTTTTTTTGTGAGTATTTCAATATCTCTTTTCTTTGTTTTTTTACCATATTTTTTAAGAATTTCTTCTGTGGACATATTCTTATTTTTTGAAACACATTCATCACAAATTTTTGCGACAATACAATTTTCTACATCATATACATATCTTATTTCTTTTTTATTCTTACAAATAGAACATTTATTTTCATCGTATCCAATTGTCAATCCAATTTTACTCATTATATCGCTTCCTTTACGGATCCAAACCCAACAGTTCTTATTGATTGCCAATGTGCTTCAGGATTAAATAGTGCGCATTTTTGACCCTCTTCAAATGCAAAAGGTAACTTAGATTCTACTAAAATTTCTACCTTTTTACCAGGTTCAGCCTCATTTATCTCAGAACCATCCAACAAAATTTTATTTATGGTTGCAGGAAAGGTTTGCATTCCTATATTGAGTCTACATTCACTTCCAGTTCTTAATTTATCTTTAAAAAAATTTGTTATTTCTAATTCTAGTTTAAGTGTTTTTCCTTTTTTAAAAACACCTTCTTCTGAAATCCAATCTCCCATTTGAACGTCCCAAGGATAAAGTCCTTTTAAAGAAACTCCTACTCTATTACCTGATTCTATTTCTTCTACAATTTCTCCGTGCATACTCAATTCTTGTACAATAAATTCCTTTCCCCAAGGCATTAAAACAATTTTATCATATTTTTTGATGCTTCCGGATTCTATTATTCCAAAAAGAGATATTAATTCTTTTTTTATTTCTTTTGCACTTTCAACAGGCATCTTAAATTTATCTCCTTCTCTTTTTTTCGGTTCTAATTTTATCAATTCTTCTCTTAATGTATCAAAACCTTCCCCTGTTATTGAAGAAGTTTCAACTATTTCTGCATCTTTTAATTTAGATTCTGATAAAATAGCTTTTATTTTATTTTTAAGTGATTCCACTTCTTGCGGTGTAGAAGAATCTGTTTTTGTTATAGCCACCACACCTTTTTCAACATCTGCGTAATTAAGAAGTAAAATTAATTCACCTAACTTTTGATTTATAGCATCTATTGCAGATATGCAAAAAAGACATCCGTCTGATTCTTTCATAAGAGCGACCATTTCCTTAGGTTCGTCTATGTTATAAGGGGTGTCTGAGATATATACTAATGAAGAACCTTGTTTAAAAGAATATATATCAAACTTCTCATTTTCTATTTCCTTTTTTTGCTTTAGTTTTTCAGCTATAATTGTTTTTCCGGAGTTTTTTAAACCCACAATTGAAATTTGTATTGCTTTCATAATATCACCATTTAATTTAAAAAATAGAAAGTCTATTTATATATATTTCTAATATACAATAATTATAAGAATAATTTAATTTATTATGATTAATTATTTATTTTGGAGAATAAACAAGACTTCCATCTTCTTTTTCCATAAAAATTTCGGATATTTTATTCAAAGTTTTCAAAATATTTTTACTTTTTTTGATTTCTCCTTCTTTCTTTTCAATTAAACCAACTTTTTTTAATTTTTTTAATATGGAATAATAACCAGATACGGATGAATTCCACCTAATTGATTTTTCCAATAAGAGTTTTTGTTCGGGTAAAATATTTATTTCGTTTTTTTCACTTTTTTCAAGTATTTTTAAATTTAATTTTTTACCTCTTCCTTTTTCTAAATTCAAATGATATTCATTATAAATATCCTCTAAATCTTTTCTTTCATTCTCTTTTAATGGATAACATCCAAAAATCTCAATAATGTATCGTTTCCATTTTTTTGTAAACATTATTTTTTCCCTATCTAATTTTTCCAAAAATTTTAATGCGGGTTCAGAAAGTTCTTTATTTTTATAAAAAAGACATTCTAAGAATTCGTGCAGATTTTCATAATTTTTAAATTTTAACAAAACGGATTCCATATTATTACCTACATGTTATCAAAGGGGTTTTTTATTTTTTTAATTTCTGATTTAGAAACTGTTGTGTATATTTGAGTTGTAGAAAGATTAGAATGTCCGAGTAAAACTTGTATTTTTCTTATATCTACATCATCCTCTAATAAATGAGTTGCGAAAGAGTGCCTTAAGGTATGAGGGGAAACTTTTTTTGATATTTTTGCATTTTTAGCTACTTTTGAAACTAGTTTCTGGACACTTCTTTTTGCCATTTTTCCATTTCGCCCTTCAAATAAAAAATCATCGAAATTTTTATCGCTGACATATTTTTTCAATCTTTCAGAAATTTTTTCGGATATAATAACCATCCTATCTTTTGAACCTTTTCCCTTTCTGATCCAAACTATATTTTCATTAAGTTCCAAATCTCCAACTTTTAAATTTATCAATTCACTAAGTCTTATACCAGTAGAATATAAAACTGAAATTATTAAATCGTGTTTTTTATTTTTAACTACAGAAAGCATTTTTTTTATTTCGTCTTTGGAGAGAACAACCGGGGATTTTTTTGATATTTTAGGTGTTTTTATTTCAATTTTCTTTTTTAATATTTCAGAATATAAAAAAACTAGAGCAGATTTAACAAGTGAAATAGAAGAGTTTGATAAATTATTAGATATTAAATGTGCGAGATACTCTTTAATA
>SLLY01000017.1 GCA_007133845.1 Candidatus Woesearchaeota archaeon | reverse complement strand
TTTTATTCCGCTAGATTTTTCAGCGACATAAGAATTACTTATATTTATTGGTCTAAAAACATTTGAAACAAATTTTACAGGATCTTTAGAAAATTCTAAAACTTCTATTTTTTTTCTTAATTTATCTTCCATTTTTTTTATATTAGAACCACCCTTTCCAATAGCTAATCCTGCTTGTCCTTCATTGACTATAAAAGTAATTTTATTTTTTTCTTCATTTACTATACAATCTTTAACAGATGCATTAGTAGTTTTTTCAAAAAAGTTTATGAATCTGATGTCGTCAATTGAAAGTTTTATATTATTCGCCATTTTTTCACTATTTATTTAACAAAGCAATAACAAGTATTCCATGAGGCCTCTTACAAAAGATACCTAATTCTTTATTATTTCCTTCGAATTCTTCAATTTTTATCTCAGATATTTCAGAATATTTTTCTATTTCATCTTTAAGTGATTTTGGAGCATCTACTGAAAAAATAACAGATTTTACTTTTCCTAGTTTAATTGCTTTAAGCACATTATTTTTTCCAAAAACAACACTTTCAGATTTGATATCTTTTATTTCTTCTGGTAATATCTTTATTTTATTAATCATTTTATTTTTCACCTTTTGATTTAGTTTTTTTATTTTCAACTTTTAGATTAACCATTCCTGTACCTATAGGTACTGGTTGATTTATTATAACATTTTCAACGACGCTTTTCAACTCGTCTACTTCAGCAGAAGTGGCTGCATTAAAAAGATGTTTTAATGGAACTTCAAAACTTGCTCTTGCTAAAATAGAGGATTTTCCTCCACTTAGTCCATAACGATTTATTCCTCTTATAGTTCCATTTGAAGTCATAGTATCAGCAACCAACATTATATGTCTCAAGTCTACTTCAATACCTTGATTAACCAAAACCTTTTGTGTTTCTTCGATAATTAAATTTCTTGCTGCTTCTATACCTAAAACTTTGTTTGTTTCGTGAATGTCGTTTGTGACTGTATTTTCCAAATCTACTTCTTTCATACTTAATATTTTTTTCAAATTACTTCCTGCAGTTTTTATGAACCAATTGTCTCCATATTTAACTGGCAAAACTTGTATTATATCTTTTACTCCACTTATTTTGGTTTCTTTAAGTTTAACTTTAAGTTTGTACAATTCTTTTATTCCATTTTCTTCTTTAGGTTTAATGTTTATTTTATAAGCACCGGTAGTCATTTTATTTTTTTTATTATAAATTTTATATATTACTTCTTGAATATCTTTTTCATTTAAATTGAGTTTTTTTACTTTATCCTCATCAAGCTCAACTTCAACTCTCATTCTAGAAAGATCTACATTGGTTTCTTTTATGACGTCTTCCAATTTTATTTCTAAAATTTTTAATGCTATTTTTTCAACGGATTCTTTGCTCGTAGCATAAGAAGATTTAATTGCGATTGACATAGATGGTGTTTTAGGATTTTTTCTTGCATCAAGTATTTCTATTATACGTGGAAGTCCTTGTGTAACTGTCATTTCAGCAGCTCCACCAAGCCATTTCGTTCTCATAGTAAGTTGTGTTCCTGGTTCTCCTATAGATTGAGCTGCAATAACACCAACAGCTTCTCCAGGTTCAACTAATGATTTTTTATATTGAGATTCCGCAATTTTTCTTAATTTTTCGGTTTCTTTTTTATTTAATTTAAATTCTTTCTTTATTTCGGATAATTGTTCTTCCATGGAATCTGTGAGTTTCATTTTATCTCCTCCTTAGGTATTAGAAGTTTTCCGTGATCTGATTTAGTAACATCTAATCCATCTCCACCATATTTAAATTGTAAAATTTTCCCTGATGCATTTCTCACAGTTCTATCATAACAAACTTTGATATCTTGTAATGCATTTATTAATCTTCTTTGAAGATAGCCCGATTTAGGCGTTCTCATAGAGGTATCCATCATGGTATCTCTTGCTGTGATTGAATTGAAGAAAAACTCGATGGGGTTCAAACCTCCTTTGTATGAATGTCTAACAAATCCACCCGAAGCTGGACCCAATTCTCCCCTTTTAAAATGAGGAAGTGTCCTTTTCTTGAAACCTCTTTGAATTCTAGAACCTCTTAATTTAAGTTGTCCAACAGATGCAGACATAATAGATAAATTAGAAACTGAACCTTTAGCTCCAGATCTCGCCATTATCAATGAAGAATTATCTTCTTTAAGGTGTTTTTCTACAATTCTATTTGTCTTATTTCTCGCTTTATTTATAGTTTCTATTATTTTAAATTCTAATGTTTCTTTTACACTTCTTCCAGGATATGCTTTTAATTTTCCTTTTTCAAATTCTTCTATATACTCATCAACTTTTTTATTCGCATTGTCAAAAGTATCTTTTATTTCTTTCAAAGAATCCGAAGGTAAATCTGTGTCTCTTAAAAGAGTTGTAAAACCTCTTCTTTTAAGATATGTGGCTCCCAAAAGAGCTGCTTTTTGAATAAAACGAATAGCTTCTTCGTTCCCATATCTATTTACTATCGCCTGTGTTAATTTTCCTTTTGGTGCTTGAGAACCGATTGCTTTTTCATCTATTATTCCTTCTTTTAATTTTCCTTTTTTAATTATTACTTTTGAATATTTGCATTTTGAATCTCTACAACGTTCGTGTTTTCTACAAACTTTAGAATTTCCCTCGTAATCAATTTCAGGAAGTATTGAAGAAAAAAGTTGCATACCATTAAAATATTCTATGCCGTCTTTTTTATTTACAGGTTTACCTTTAATTTCATCTATACCTATTTTAGACAATATATCTGCTGCCTCTTCTTTTGTAAAAAGTTCATTCTCTTTTGTTAATATAAAATTTCCCGTAAGTTGGTCTTCTGTACATCCTATAATTGGAAGGCCATATCGTGGAGTTACCAAATGATTTTGTATGCTTACTAATTCTTCAGCTTCTGCAATTGCTTCTTCAGTCTGAGGAACATGAAGATTCATTTCGTCTCCGTCAAAGTCTGCATTATATGGAACTACAGCACAAAGATTTATTCTAAATGTTTTATAAGGTAAAACTCTAACTTTGTGTGCCATAATACTCATTCTGTGTAGAGATGGTTGTCTATTGAATAAAACTACGTCTCCATCTTTCAAATGTCTTTCTACAATATAACCAGGTTTTATTTCTTCTAATATGGTTTCTTTTGTTTCATCAGATATTACTTTTCTTTTTCCATCGGGTGTAATTATATAATTAGCACTGGGATATTCGTCGGGTCCTTTTTTAACATATTCCTTAAGAATATCTATATTCCATTCTGTAACTCTTTCTGGAATTGTCAATTCTTTAGCAATTCTATTAGGAACACCGACTTCATCTATTTCTATTTGTGGATCTGGTGAAATTACTGTTCTCGATGAAAAATTTACACGTTTTCCAGCAAGATGTTTTCTAAATCTACCTTCTTTACCTTTTATTCTTTCTGCAAGAGTTTTCAAGGGTCTTCCACTTCTATGTCTCGCAGGAGGAACCTGACTCATATTATTATGGAAAAATGTAGTTACATGGTATTGAAGTAAACTCCAAAGATCTTCTATAATAATCTCTGGCGCACCCGCGCTAAGATTTTCATATAATCTTTGGTTTGTCCTAACTATGTCGCTTAATTTGTGTGTTAAATCATCTTCTGAACGAACTCCACTTTCAAGAGTTATAGAGGGTCTAACTGAAACAGGAGGTACTGGCAATACAGTAAGAACCATCCATTCGGGTCTTCCTGCTGCAGGAGATATTCCTAAAAGTTCAGAATCTATATCTTTAATTTTTTTGAGTCTATCCAGAATGTCAACTGAAGTAAGTTTATCTTTTTCAATAAAAAATGTTGATGGTTTTTGAAGTTTTACTTTTTTTTGTTTTGCTTCACAATGAGGACATTTTCTTATATATCTTGTTTTCTTTACTACTTGTTTTAATATAGAACTTATTTTATTTTTATCGTTTCTTTCTTGTGCTATTCTAAGTTTTTCAATATATCTCTTTATATTATCTTCACTTAATAATATTCTATTACATTCGAAACAAGTGCTTCTCAAAAAACTATATATCAAATCTATATATCTTATATGAAGAACAGGTCTTGCAAGTTCTATGTATCCGAAATGTCCTGGACATTCTTTTACCTTCGAACCACATGTTCTACATCTTAGTCCTGGATCTATTACACCCATTCTCAAATCCATAAGAGAAGAATCTATTGGATATCCATCAGCATCATAAAGTTCTGGTGAAATTATCTTAACTACTCCCATTTTTTTTATTAAATCGGGAGAAAACATTCTGAATTCTATTGAACCCACCTTATCTCGTACGAAATTCTTTCCTTCTTTTTCTGTCAAAAATTTTCACCTCTTAATATTTTGGTTTTATATTTAATTTTGAATATAAACAAAGTGATTTTAGTTCATCTAAAAGAACTTTGAATGCATAAGACATTTCAACGAAAGCTACATCTGTATTGTCTCCACAAACAGGACATAACGTTTTATTCTTAAATTTATTATAAATAGCAATCAAACCACATTGTTTACAAATTGGTATAATCGCTTTATCTGACTCAAATCTTTCTTTTAACAATAGAGAAGAACCGTGTCCTACAAAACAATCTTTCTCCATTTCTCCTAATCTGAGTCCCCCTTCTTTGGCCCTTCCTTCTGTTGGTTGTCTTGTTAAAAGTTGTACCGGACCTCTACTTCTGGCATGCATTTTATCTGCAACCATATGTTTTAATCTGTAATAATACTGACTTCCAAAGAATATTCTAGCATTCATTCTCTTACCCGTTTTTCCATCATAAACAACTTCTGAGCCATCTTCTCTAAAACCATGTTTTTTAAGTGTTTCTCTTAATTCAAATTCGCTAACACTTTCAAAAGCAGATCCATCTATTTTTTCTCCGGAAAGCGCACCCACTTTTCCACCCAAAAGTTCTATCATATGTCCAAGTGTCATACGTGAAGGTATGGAATGTGGAGAGAAAATGATATCTGGTTTTATTCCATTTTCAGTAAAAGGCATATCTTCTTCAGGAACCATTAATCCTACTACACCTTTTTGTCCGTGCCTAGAAGAAAATTTGTCTCCTATTTCAGGATTTCTTTTATCTCTTATTTTTATTTTAACAAATTTATTTCCATCTTCATTTTCAGAAACAATTACACTATCTACTATTCCTTTTTCGCCGTGTTTCAATACAGTAGATGTTTCTCTTTGTGCTTCTGAACCAACTCTTAATTCTTCAAGACTTGAAAGAAATCTTGGAGGTGATACTTTTCCAACCAAAACATCTCCCGCTTCAACATTTACTTCTGGATGAATCAGTCCATCTTCTTCAAGATGCCCGTAGACTTTTTCAGTCCTATATCCTTTTATATCTTTATCAGGAATTAAAATCATATCTTGTTGTCCTCCAGGATATTTCAATTCTTCACATTTGTAAGGTTTATAATATGTCCCTCTAAACAGTCCTCTTTCAATGCTAGATTTGTTTATTATTATTGCATCTTCTATGTTATATCCTTCAAAAGGCATGACTGCAACAATTACATTTTGTCCTGTTGGGTGTGTGTCATAATTAAGAAGATCATATATTTGCGTTTTTACTATAGGAAATTGCGGATAATGAATTGTGGATATATCCGTATCAACTCTTATAGGAAGATTTAATGAATACAATCCTAATGCTTGCTTAACCATTTTTGCTCCTAATGTTACACGATTGCTCAATGAATGTTGTGGAAATGGAACTGTATTTGCTTGAGTTCCCATAATCACTGATGGAGAAATTTCTAAATGTGTGTGTTCTGTTGTTAATTCATCTTCATAAATAGCTATATATGCATTTTCTTCTTCTCCCGCGTCCAAATATTCTATAATTCCTTCTTCAACAAGTTTATTCCAGGTCATTTCATTTTCATTCAATTTTTGAATGTGTTTATCAGTTAGCTTTGATTTACCATTTTTAACAATTATAAGTGGTCTCATACCACGTCCTTTATCTGTATATATAGTCAAATTTTCTTCTTCTTCGTTATAATAATAATTAGTAGTTTTAGGAATAGAACCTTCCAAACGCATCTTTTTTATTTCATTAATAAATTTATTTGGTTCTTTGTGTGTCCCAATATATTTTCCATTCAAAAAAATGTCAGTCATTTTAATTCTCCAAACCTTTGTCCTTTAATTTTGTGATTATATCTTTTTCTTCCATCTCAGGAGATGTTGAAATCTCACACGTTAATGCAAGATTTTTTCTTAATCCTATTGGTACACCTTCTGGTGTTTCGGATGCGCAAAGTCTTCCCCAATGAGTTGGATGCAAATCCCTAGCTTCAAAATTTTCTCTACTAGCTGCTAAAAGAGAAACAATTCTTCTAACATGTGAGATAGTTGCAAAATAATTTAATCTGTCTAAATGTTGTGATATTCCATGTCTATTTCCAGGCCATTCTCCCGTTGCCATGGAACTTCTTAATCTTTGAGTAAGAAGTTGTGAACGTATAACTGATTTTAAGTTGGGCATTTTTCCTCTTTTTACAAGTCTCTCAAAATTATATTTTGCATCTCCCATAAGCATTCTGAAAGAATGTCTAAATAAAGTTTCGAGAGAATCTCCACAAAGTCTTAATCTTTTATTTGAATAGTGGTCTTTATCGTCTTCATCGATTTTACCGTATGAAACTAAAAGTAATTTTTTAACAGCTCTTCCAATAAATTTTGCTTTTTGAATTCTGTCTTCTTTAGAATGTCCTAAATGAGGAAGTAAAAACCTGTCAATCAAACCTTCTGCTCTTTCAACTCTTTTTTCTTTTATAGTTATACCCATCTTTTTACCAATAAAACCTAATGCTTCTTCTTCATTTTTGTAATTTTTAGTTTCGTATAAGTTAATGTAAAGGTCAGATGAGAAATCAGAATTTGTAGAAACAGCCTCGAGTATGTCTTTATCCTTTGTTATACCCAATGCCTTCATGAGTAAAACGAATGGGATTTTTTGAATCTTTGTGAAAGAAATGTAAACAGTTCCGTCTTTTGACTTTTCAAAAGAATGTGGTATGTTATATTTTCCATCTTGGCTAAATATCCTACCTACATAAGGATAAGTTCCAATGTTTTTTTCATCTATTAAAATTTTATTTGAAATCAAATCCTCCACAATTACAATAGCTCTTTCTGTTCCGTTAATTATAAAATATGCTCCGGGGTCGTAGGGGTCTTCTCCTGCTTTTATTAATTCGTCTTCTTTCATATTATTAAGATAACATTTTTTAGAACGAAGCATAATAGGTAAGCTTCCAATTTGTATGTTTTGTTTTTCTCTTTCTTCTCCACCTTGGATAGATGTCATTTCAAGCATTATTGGAGATTCATAAGTAAGATCTCTTAAACGAGCTTCCATTGGAAGTATTTTATTTGTTGAACCATCAGCTTCTTTTATTTGTGGATCGTCTATCCAAATTTTTCCGAGTTTAATTCTTAAGTCTCTAACACCGATAGGTAATATATCTGGAGCGATTTCACCAAATTCATTTACAACTTTTTGCATTCCATTTTCAATGAATTCGTCAAAAGAATCTATATTATGTTTAGTAAAATTTTTGGATTCGAAGTACTTTTTTATTAATAATTTTCTATTTTCTTTTTTCAATTTGATCCCCTAATAACAAGCCTATAATACTCAGAGTCTTCTGAAAACATGTTTTTCTTTCTCATTATTTTTAATATGTCTCCGTTCTTAGCTCCTATCGCTTTAACCAATGGGTCTTTTCCCAAAATAGAAGGGAGCTGATATTGAGATATGTTGTATTTTTCAAATAACTCTTCTTTTTCTTTTTCATTCAAAATTTTACAATCTGGAACTAATTTATTTTTAAAAATATCTATTTTACTTTCTTTTTTTTCTGCTTTTTTCTTAGACATAGATATCACCTAAAAAATGTATGGGCCCGAAGGGACTTTCATAACCTTTTTGTTCAAGATTTTTTCTTGCAAAAAGATTGTTTTGAACCCTCGGCCTACTGGTCTCTTCTAACCCAATTGGTTCTTGGGAGACTAAAAGCCAGGCGCTCTGCCAGACTGAGCTACGGGCCCTTTCAAAATTTTTTCTTATTTCTAAAAAGTTTTTTTCTATGTTTAAAATACTTTTTTCTTGAGACGTTAAAAAAATAGAATTATCTTGACTAAAGGGTGGCTGTAACATAAGACTAAAAAATTTTTTATAC
This sequence comes from Candidatus Woesearchaeota archaeon, assembly GCA_007133845.1. Lineage (GTDB taxonomy): Archaea > Nanobdellota > Nanobdellia > CSSed11-243R1 > CSSed11-243R1 > CSSed11-243R1. The sequence goes on along the minus strand of SLLY01000017.1, from coordinate 1,472 downwards.
ATTTATAAAGGTTTCGGAATTTTTAGATTAAAAATTCTTTTCAAAACGCTACATAATTTACAGATTTGACTGTTTAAAAACTTTTTTTAAAAACAATTATAAAACATCTGTTTTAGTTCCTTAATATGAAAAAAACAACGTTGACAATCCTATTGCTTATTTTGATAATAGGGATATTTTTTATAGTTGCAAATAATTTTTTCTTCTTAAAACAATCAAGAATAAGTATTCTTCCAAAAGCGCATTATGATTTACCTGAAAATTTTATAGAACATATGTCGACTTTTGACTTATCAAAAAATTCATTTGCTGCTGGAGACAGAATACAAATTTTTTCGCATATAAGCGATGATTATACAAGATGTGAATCTTTTGATTTTTACAAAAATAGTTTAAAAGAAAACAAAGATGATGAATCTCAAATGTTAATTAACTTAAAATTATATTTTTTGGCAAATAAATGCAACTTGGATTATGAAATTTATGAAAAATATATTCATGAATTGTCTGATAACAATAATTGGATTTCAAATTTTTTTGAAAATAAAAAAGTCGAGAGAATAGAAATTAAAAGAAATGTTGAAATACCTGAAAATGCGACAAAATTGATTTTGGGAGAATCTAAAATAATAGTTTCATCAGATGACATTGTAGGGTATCAAACTGAAAGAGTCAACAGGGACTGGTCATCATATTATATTTTTGGTTTTCCTGCACAGAAAACAAGTGAAATGAAAATTTGGGAATATCCAACTTATATGGAAGGATATCTTGTTCAAAACATATTAAGTTATTCGGGTGCAAATGAAGTTCCTATATCATATATTCTTGCCAAAAATACGAACAGATTTTATCCGAAATATTACGCACCGGATGAAAATGGGATTTTAAGATTTCAAATTTTTAATGATAAACTTCAATACCCGACTGTTGAATGTTTCAGAAATATTTGTTTTTCATATGAAACCCATGGAATTTCCAGCATGGTTCCTCAAGCAATAAACAAAAATGTAAATTTGGCTGTTGGTTGTGGAGATTCTGAGGCAAAAATGGAGGCCGCTTTTTATCTTGCTGAAAGAGGAATTGATGTTTATTTTCCAACGGATAGATTTGTTGGAGATGTTTTATTTTATGATGCGCCAGGAGTTTTAATTGGTTCTGCACCAGTAAAACAAGAAGGAGATAATGCAGTTATAGGCAACCAATCGATTGAAATAGATTTATCAGAAAAAATAATTGTACAGGACACACTTATCAAAAATTATCCACTCCAATATTATGATTCTGCGACAATATACTTTGATAGTCTCGTAAAATTAAGTGGGGTTGATTTAAATTTAATTAAAGTCAGGGTTTCAGAAATAAATCAAGCTCATAGATTAGTTGAGATGGCAGAAAACAAAAATGCGAGTGTGATTGCTCTGAGAATTCATTCGGAAGAAGAAAGTAGACAAATAGCTGAATGGCTTTCA
>SLLY01000022.1 GCA_007133845.1 Candidatus Woesearchaeota archaeon | reverse complement strand
TTGTCGGCATAATGACCGCCATTTCTTTATTGATGATAACTTTTTTCAAAAAGAAAAAGTGGTGGTAGGTTAAAATGGCTAAGGAAAAACTGAGAGAAATTCATAGACCTCAAATTTTGTTCGTCTTATGGCGAGTTGCAGCAGCAGCTTTAGTAATTTACTTGTTTTATGCCTATTTATTCCCTGTTCTCCGTGATGAAGCGGAATTGTCGGTTTTACAAATAATCGGAATATTTACTATATATTTTGCCGCATCAGCAATACTCAATCCTCTTCCTGATTACAACAACATGGGATGGTTCGGAGGATGGTTTAATGATCCCACACAAATCGAAGACAATATCAACAGAAAACTTCAGGGTCTCAGAATACTTCTTTTTCCCGGCAAAATCGTTATCAGTGCTTTTGTCTATCTCAAAAGGTACTTCATCGGCTGAAGTTTTATTTTGGGCTGAAATAATTGTTGATTAACAGAAATGTCCGCATTTTCAATGAAATTCCTACTTTTTATTGATTAACCGTTTTTAATCCCTAAAATTAAATGAATTTGGATTTGTATTCCGTACGGGCGACATTTATGCCGCCCTGTTTTTGTGAGGTAAAAAAATGAAGAGTTACACGGTGGCAAAATTAAATAAGGTCTGGAGGAAAAGATGAAACTTGAAAAGGTGCTTGACGATTTAAATTTTTGGGAAAAGAATTCATTTATTAAAAAAATTGAGGAGATCGTCTCTCAATCTCCTAAAAAAATTAAAGAAATTGACAAGATTCTAAGTGAATCGAGTGGTGATCTAAAAAATATTGACAGTAAAAATATCGCTAAAGTGTTCGAGCATGTTGAGGAGGAATTTAGCGAACATATAAAATCAGTTTTTGCTAATATCGGTTCTCAATACGACATTCTTACCGATATTGTTTCTCGTGATGGAAACTGTATAATGAAAGAAGACTGGTTTATTCGTCTTTATGAAAAAGAGCTCAAATTATTTAAGGAAAAGAAAAATAAATTTTTAAATTTGATAGAAAGTGAAAAGAGCGAGATAGAAGAATCCAGGAAAAGAGATTTTACAATATATAAAGCGTGTTTAACCACTGCTTTTAATAACGATATTGTAAACAACCAGGAGCAAAAAATTACATCTGATGAACAGTCAATTCTTCTAACGCTATCTAACCAACTTGGATTGTCACAAGAAGAAATTAGACTTATAAACTACACGGTTGTTCCGTTAAAAAAGCTTGATTTTGAAACTGCAATTAACAATCTTAAAAATATTGGGGTTGCTTTTTATTCAAAAAAACTAAGAACAATATATGTTCCAGATGAAATAGTAAAAATTATCAGGAAAGCTAAAGGAAAGGATGTTGCAGACAAGTTTTTCAGAAGGGTCTTGCTGCTTCTTCGTGAGCCCCAAATAAATCTTATTTGTAAAAGATACGGAATAGAAAGATGTAATAGTGTAGAGCAAAAGATTAAAGATATTATAAACAAAGGGGTTTCTTTTTCCAATGTTCTTATTAATGACATACACAAAGATGGCACGAAACTAATGGATAAGAAAAAATTCATAAACGAGCTTTCCGACAAAGGACTTAAAATATCACCGTCGATTAGAGGCGTTACCATTGAGGAAAAAGTGGACAGCCTTATTAACCATTTTGAAAAAATTGAAAAAGACGAAAAAGTAAGCATTTCTATTGACGGTTATGAAAAACTGTTATTAGAGCTCGGTGGATTCTTTCATGAATTAAGTCAAATTATAAAAAATGCGTTCGAACTTCAAGAGGAAAATGTTCTCGTTAGCAGTTATCTTCTTGACTACAACATTAAACCACAGGATGTGCTTGAAATAATACTAGAAAATGACTTGAAAAAATTCTGTGAAGCAAAAGGGATAAAAATCAGAGGCGATATAATAAGCAACATACTTGATGCTTACAAGGATGCTGAGAATTTATATCTTGAGAATTATGAAAGTATAGGTTTTCGTGATCAGAACTTTTTGAAAGAAAATGGAATAGTTATGAAGGATGCCGAAATCGGGCTGAAATTCGAAGAGCTGACAAAAACTATTTTTTCTAATCTCGGGTTTGATGTTGATGAGGAGCTCCGCAAAAAAATCAGCACAAAAAAGGATAAAATAGATATCGTATTGAGTATGGGAAACAATGAGGTAATAATTGTTGAGTGTAAAACTGTGAAGGAGAGTGGATACAATAAGTTTAGTTCAGTCTCAAGGCAGTTGAAATCATACATTGATCTTGCAAAAACAAATGATCTCAAGGTTATTAAATCATTGCTTGTTGCTCCTGATTTTTCAGATGAATTTATTAAAGAATGCGGGCTTGATTATGAACTCAATCTTTCTCTATTGAAAGCAGCAACATTAATAAAAATACTAAACGGTTTTAAAGACTCAAAACTCAAAAAGTTCCCTCACAACCTGCTCATGAGAGATGTTTTGATTCAGGAAGATAGAGTGCTGAAGGCGATTGATAAGTAGTCGATAGGAGCACGATCCAATGTCTGGCAAAACTCGAAAATTCTTTCATTCAAAACACAATGAAACAAACTTCC
>SLLY01000023.1 GCA_007133845.1 Candidatus Woesearchaeota archaeon | reverse complement strand
AATAAATTTGAATCAGAATATTTAAAAGGAAAAATAGAATTAAATGATTTTTCAGTAATATCTATAGATCTTTTAGCAGGATTAAGTAAAAATTCTGGTTCGTATCTAGAACTTTTACCTAATAAAATAAAAGATGAAGAAGAATTAAAAAATTCATGGAATGAAATACTTCAACCTTTATATAACGCACATAATGTTTGGTGTGAAAAAACAAAAGGAGTTATACGTGGGAGGCATGTGCCTATATTAGATAATACAACACCACAAGAAGAATCTTACATGTCCGCTTTATGGGAGCCCGAACTAGAGGTTGTAACTGATTTAGATAGTGAAACAGACGAGAAACAAGAGTTTTTAGAGTTATATGGTTGTTCAGATTCGTATGCAGAATTAACAAAAGAAGTTATGTTTATTTCAGAATTTCTTGGAGAGGAATTTGAGAAAACACTTTTCGATTCTCAACCATTTAACAATAGAGCAATAAAAAATTTAATATCTGATATTGCATATTCTTATAGAAAAGTTACTGGAAAAAAACTTTTCTAAATTATTATTTTTTTAATTTTATCGAAAGCTTTATAAAGCGATTTTTAGTTATTTTTATAAATGTTTTGTTTTCAACACACTTTATATAGTGTTTTGGAATTATTTGGGAGGATAATATGAAAAAGAAAACTGTTTTTAAATGCCCTGAATGCAAATCTCAAAAATTGAAAAGCGATAAAAAAAAGGGAGAGACTATTTGTAAAAAATGTGGCTTTGTTATAGAAGAAGAATTAATAGATTTTTCACAAGAATGGAGAGAATTTAGTTCAGATCAAGGCGATTCTGCAAGAAGAGTAGGTTCGCCAATAACTTTTACTAAACATGATCAAGGACTTTCAACAAGAGTTGGAACTGCAGGGGATTTATCCAAAATGAATCCCTCAGAAAGAAGAAATGTTTTTAAAATGCGAAAATGGCAAACAAGAATATCTACACCAATTGAAAGAAATCTTAAATTCGCATTAGCAGAATTAAAAAGAATTTCAAGTTTTTTAGATATATCTTCTGTAGCTACAGAAGAAGCGGGAATGATTTATAGAAGAGCTGCTGAAAAAGGACTTGTAAGAGGACGTTCAATGGAAAGTGTTGTTGCTGGAGCTATATACGCTGCTTGTAGAAGATATGGAATTCCGAGAACATTAGATGAAATCTCAAATGCATTTCCTTTAGACAAAAAAGAAATAGGAAAAACATATAGGTTCATTTGTAGGCAACTTGGTATAAGGATACTTCCTACCTCTCCACAAGATTATGTTCAAAGATTTGCTTCAGAACTTAATTTAAAACCAGAAACTGTTTCAAAAGCAATGGAAATAATAAAAAAAGCAACAGATATGGAAATAACAAGTGGAAAAGGCCCCACAGGAATAGCTGCTGCCGCACTTTATGTTGCAGCACTTTTAAGTGGAGAGAAGAAAACTCAAAGAGAAGTTGCGGATGTTGCAGGAGTGACTGAAGTTACAATACGAAACAGATACAAAGAATTACTTGAAAAATTGGGCTTGGAAGATGAGATCAAAAAAGCTCGAGATATTTAATTTTTTAACCACTTGTTAATAGAAATATATATAAATTAACTATTGTTAAATCTAATATGGGAAATAATAAAAGTTTATTTTCAGAAGAAGAAATTTCTGAATTAGAACAAATTGTAAAAGATAAAACATGGCATAGGCTTGTAGATTTTGCAATAGAAAAAAATGAAAAAAATGAGTTAGAGATAACTAAAGTTAGAACCACTAAAAATTTTATTAAGGTTTTTGATTCTTATGGGAATGAATATCCATTTAAGATAAGAATGAGTAGCGACAAAAGAAAAACAGAAGGTTATGCTTTAGCAGCTTATGCTATGGGTTTGTTAGGTAATGCTAAAGAAAATTTTATATGTTTGAAAGATAATAAAGAAAAATCTGTTTCAACAAAACATCCAAAAAACCATTCTAGAAAAGATATTATAGATGCATTAGACTGCATTAACGAATGTATTACTCAGTACAAATTAGATAAAAAAATGGGAATCTCTTACGTTCCATATCATTGTGAAGAAATTTGTTTGGACATTGTTGATGAAGAAGATAAAAAAGAGTTAATTTCTTATCAAAGCCTTCCAAAAGAAGAAAAAGAAGAAATTAAATCTTATGCTAAAAAATTATTTCAAGATGATTTATCTGTTTCTGAAGTGATTAAAATATTGAAAAATAATAAAGGAATAGATATCTCCAGAACTCCTTTAGATAATTTGAAAGGAAAAATAAATAGAATCCTTGAAGAAAAAAAAGCAAGAAACAATGAACTTTGGGAAGACTCGGTTTATTTTAATATCCCAAAAGATTCTCAAGAATACAGTCGTCTATTTGGAGATACAAATGTTTCAGATTATGAAGAAAAAATTCCAAAAGGTAGTTATATTCTTGAAGAAGTATTGGAAAATACAGAAATGAAAGAAGGGGATATAATAACAACAAAAAGATTGAAAATGGACTATTTGGAATAATTAGTTTTTATACAATCTCCACAGAAATGGGTTCTGGATGCTTTGAATCCTTTATTTTTTAAATCTTCAATTAAACTTTTTTTATTTTTAGTTTTATCTAATTCATACATTTTATAGAAATAAGGTATGTTTATTTTTGATTCATCGAGAATTGCTTTCAAAAATTTATCGTGGTTTTTTTCATCATCTACTTCAATCATTTTCTCAATTAATTCAGGGTCCCACAAATTTCCAATATAGAGTGGGCCTGCGAATTTCAGTTCATTTCCACATTCACACTTTTCTTTCATTTTGAATTTCTCTGCAAATCTTTTTTTACATTTTTCACAGTAATAAATAAATCCGATATTCTCGAGAACATTTTCTTTTACAAAAGAACGAATTTTTTGAAAATAAATTCTGTAATAATGTCTTGTTGAATGTGCGAAAATTGGAACAAGCGAAACATTCTGCTTTGCACCAATTTCTATTACTGCTTTTGCGAGAATTCTCAACGCAATTTCATGAGAAAATTCTGTTTTGATTGGAAAGCTTCCATATTTTTTGAAACAAGTCCAAGGATAAACACCAAACAAACATGCAGTATCTGTTGCAGTTACAGCCAAAATTCCATCTTTTTCTAATCTGGGGATTGATTGGTAAACAAAAGTTATAGGAGAACCAAAAGGGTCTATATCTATAAAATCAAATTTTTCTTTTGTATTAACTAAAAGTTCGTCTGCTCGTAAGTTAGTTAATTTTAGCGGTTTTATGTTATTTATTTTTAAATTTTCTTCAATTAATTCAATAGCATCCGAATTTATGTCGTTAAACCACACATCCGCGTTTGCTTCTTTTGCAAGCCTTAACCCTCTTGCACCAGATGCCGCCATTAAATCCAACACTTTCTTTTTTTCGGTTGCTTTTAAAAAAAGCACAGAAATATCTCTGTCAAATCCTTTATCCGGATTATAAAAAATATCCAACTTTTTTGTTATTTTTCCATCGGGCGCATTTATTTTTGTTTTGCCCTCTTCAAAAACTTTCATTTTTATTCCACACATATTTTGCTTATTTTCATGAGAATCTTTTAATATTTTCTTTCATTTTATTCTGAAATGCTAAGTTTAAATCAACATTTGTTTTATTAGCTAGCTTTAGTATGAGATAAAATACATCTGCGAGCTCTTCGTCCATGTTTTGTTTGGAATCTTGTGTGTGATTTCCACCATAATCCTTTCTTTTAAGAACATTTCTGGAAACTTCACCAAGTTCTTCCATCAAGTGTAATAATATATCTTCTTCGGACGTTTCCCAATTTCTTTCATGTACAAATTTTTTTACAAATTCTTGTGCTTCCTTTATTGTTTTTATTTCCATAATCTTATTAATAAATTTGTTTTTTTAAATGTATTTGAAAACATTTTTATTTATACTTTCATTAAAAAATATGTGGAAAATTTAATTCGAAAAGTTGAAGAACTAAAAAAAAGCAATGCGAAAAAAATTATAGACGAACGCATAAACGAATTTAAAAATATAAAAAAGTCTGATATTTTTAGCGAACTGTGTTTTTGTATTTTAACTGCAAATTCTTCTGCCGAGAGATGTATTCATGTTCAAAAGCATGCTAAGGATTGTTTTGAAAATCTTCAAAAAGATGAACTTGCCGAAAGATTGAAAAAATTGGGAGCAAGATTTCACACCAAAAGAGCGGGCTATATCGTGGCTGCGAGAAAAAATAAAAAAAATTTATGTAGATTGAATAATGATGGAAAAAAAGCAAGGGAATGGCTGGTTGAAAACATCAAAGGATTGGGTATGAAAGAATCTAGTCACTTTCTTAGAAATATTGGATATGATGACGTTGCTATAATAGATTTTCATATAATAGATTTGCTCGCCAGAAACAATTTAATTGATAAGCCAAAAACAATGAATAAAAAAAAATATCTAGAAATAGAAAAAATTCTGAAAAAAATTGCAAAAAATTTAAATTTAACCTTGGCTGAATTAGATTTATATTTGTGGTATATTGAAACTGGAAAAATTTTGAAATAATTAATCATTTAATCTTTTTTCGACTTTTTTCCAATTCACAATTTTCCAGAAAGCTTCAACAAATTTATTTCTTTTATTTTTATAATCTAGATAATATGCATGTTCCCAAACATCCAATACCATTAAAATTTTAATTCCTGGACAGATGTTGACATTATGTTTTTCTATTTGCATTAAAATAAGTTTATCTGTTTCATTACAATAAGTTAATGCAGCCCACCCAGAACCCTCAACACTATTTGCTACGTTTGAAAATTCTTCTTTAAATCTCGAAAAACTTCCAAAATCATTATTTATTTTTTCTAACAACTTTCCTTTAGGTTCTTCGCTGTTGTTTGAAGAAATAGTCTTCCAAAAAATAGAATGTAAAATATGTCCACCAACATTAAAAGAAAGCGATTTAAGAAGATGTTTTAAATCCAAATCATCATTTTTATTTCTAGCATCTTCAAGCTTTTTCAAAATTTTGTTCGAATTGTCTACATAAACTTGATGATGTTTGGTATGATGTATCTTTAAAACTTCTTTAGAAATATGTGGTTCTAATTCATCGTATTCATAATCTAATTTAGGTAATTGATATTTCATTTTATTCTGATATTTTACATTCCATTCCAATTGCTTGTCCTGGAATACCCTTTTTGAATCTAACTCTTACAACGCCCTTATTACCGTGTGTTGCGAAAATCTTTCCAATCATTTTAGTTTTTTCAGAAATATCCAATTCTACTTTTTTTCCCAAAATTTCATGAGCTTTAGATGAGTCGGTTATACCTTCAAACTTAACCAAAATTTGATTTGGTGTCTGTCTATGTCTTCCTCTCCTATAGCTAACAATAAGTCCTTTCATAAAAAATAAGAAAGAAAGAGTATTTTTAAAGGTTTTGTTATCTCTGTGCCAGCTCTTTTTTAATTAATTCTTCAGCTTTCTTATCCGGTTTTTCATTTTCCTTTAAATTTACATCAGAATGTCTTGTAACTTTTTTCTTACTGTTTTTCTTTTTTTCTTCGCTTTCAAAAAGAAATGTTTCTCCTTTATCCTCTCTAAGCTTTTTCAATATATTTCCCATCCTTTTAACGAAATCTTCTGTATCTTTTTGGTGTTTATCCCATTCTTTTCCGACGTATTCTTTCTTGTCTCCATGTTCAATATCTTTATAATTTTTTATAACGTCTTCTGCGATTTTAGCATATTTTTTAGGAAGTAATTTTTCTTTTTTAACAAGAACATCTCCCACAAATTTTGGAACTTCATTTGGTGCTGGTGGTCTATATCCTAATTCCATCAAAACTGCTTGCCCACTAGATACAATTGCTTGTTCTAAATTATAAGATATTTTTTTTAGCATTGTATCTTTTGCAAGAGAGACTAATTTTGTTGCAACATACATGTGTTTATCTATCGATTCTTTACTTGGTTTTATGTAACCCATTTTCATGAGCATTTGCATAGGCATAAAGAAACCCGCATCGTAAAGTATTACCCCATCTCTTAAAAGATTGTATATAACAGGATTGCCTTCCATGACATATTGCCAAAATTCCGTAAGTAGGTATGGCTGTGGATGTAATTTTTTAGAGATTGGATGTCCTATTTCTAGAAGTCTTTGAAATAATTTATCTTTCAATTCACTTCTCGTCATTTTTCTTACATCAGTATCATCTATTATTACTGCAATGTCTATATCATTTGTTTTTTTCTTTTTAGAAACTGTTTTTTTTGTTTTCTTACTTCCAAAAAGAACCACTGATTTTATATATTTTCCAAATTTTCCGACAACAGATGTAACATACTTATCAACAGCTTTTGCATCTTTTTTCTCAAGATACTTTTCGAGCATTTTAATTGCTCCACCCTCTTCCACCATCTTTTTAAGATATGTTTCAGCAATTTTTTCAGCATCCTCTTTTGAAAGTCCTTTATCATTCATTATTTTTTTAACAAGTTTTTCTTTAGCTTTCAAAAAAGCTTCCTTCTTCTTTTTTTCATTTAACTTTTTTTTAGATTTTTTTTTCTTTGCCATCATACATCACCATTCGTAAGAAATTTAAATATAAATTCCTTTATATACTTTTTAATTGTTATTAGTTTATATCTCTTTCTATTGTAACTATTTATAAGTAGTTATAAAACGAAAGGTTTATAAACATTAAATTTTATATAATTACTACGAGGTGATTAATATGAATCAAGAAAATAGTGAAGAAGAATTTAAAGATGTATTATCAAACTTTTTTGGAGATGTTTCCAAATTGACTAAATTAAATAGTTTGGTTGATGGATACTCTGCAGATTCTTCAAATAAAGGAGATGTAATGGAAGGAATAAATAAATTCCTTGTAAAGTATACAGGAAATCCAGCAATGGTTCCAGATGGAAATCCAGAAAGTAAATTACATGCAGTTAAAAGAATTATTGGCTCAGAAACATTAGACAGTTATTCAAATATTCCAGATTTGACAAAATTTTCAGTAGAAAATCTTCCATACACAGCTAATTTTGAATTAATTGGAGGATTAGAAAATCTTTCAAAAGAATTTGATGGAGCAGAATTTGGAAATGGTGAATATCGTAGAATAAAAAAAGACTTGGAAGAGGTATTGAACGGAACAATGCCAGATGTTAAATTGGGAAAAATAGTTAAGAACCATTACAAAAAGAACTTTAAAAAACACGCAGAAGAAACAGGAGACAAATCATTGAAATATGATCATTTTTCAGACATTATTTCAGAACTCGCAGTAGACAATAAAGCACTCATAACAGAGGGAATACATGCAATAGTATCAATAGAAGAAGTAAAACCATACTTTGAAAAGAATAAAGACAAAATGGTTGGATATTCGGTAGAAATAGTTAACAATGTAAATGAAAGTTATAAAGACTTTTTAAATCCAGTTAGCGAAGAATATGGAAACGAATATAATGGATACAAAGCATTTGAAAAATTTTCCAAAGATTTTAACAAATGCATTGAACCATACATAGGATCTAAAGAAGAATAAATTTTTATTTATTCTTTTCTTTCTTTTCTTTTTATTAATTTATTCATTTTTTCTTGGAATTCTTCAGCCATTTTTCTATATCTATCGAAATCTACACCACTACCTTTAATTATTTCTCCATGTATTATTGCTTTAGATGTTTTCCAAACTTCTCTATAATAACCAATGTACTTTTTATTCAACAACTTTTTATTCACAAAAGTTTCTTTAACCATTTCTTCTATATGTTCGGGAGATGGAGGCACAACTTCATATTTCATGAGAGCTCCTTGTGCAGCATCAATCATTGCCCAATATAAATCTACAACTCCAGCAAGTATTCTTGCGTTTGCTCTAGTTAAATGTCCAGGAACTCTTGCCATAGCATTATGTATTGCTTCTCTAGAGGGTCTTATTCTTCCCGCAGATAAAAGAAATTGAAGAGGTTCAAAATATCCAGTGTCTATCAATGGAATTCCCGTTCTTAATACATTTATGGCGACGGGTTCTCCATGTAAAATATTTTCCCAAAAAGTTGTTAGTGTAACTGTACTCACATGAAGTCTAGAATCACTCTTTCTTACAAGTTTTGCAAGTTCTAAATTGTACCAATCTATGAATTTTCTAGTTGGTGCAATAGCTGTATCATCAGTTATTATTAAAATGTCGAAATCACTTTTTTCTTTTGGCGTTGCTTTAGGAATAGAACCAAATAAAACGATAGATTTTATTATACCTGGAAACATATCAAATACTTTTTTCGAGAAATTATAAGAAACCTTATATGCTTCACCAATCATCTCCTCTTTTTCTTTATGTGTTAGTTTTCTTTTGGGAATTTTTTTATTTTCCATTAGCTCACCTCTTAATCTTAATATTTTGATTAGTTATAAATTAACTCATTGGAGTTCCTGAGAATTTTTCACCCGGTCTTCCTCCACCCAATTTCCCACCAACCGAATAAGGTAGGTTAGAAAATCCAGCACCATATGTTTGAAAATGTACATCGGGAAAGATTGGACCTGTTGTGAATGCATACCCCGTTTCAAAGTAAGTTCCTCCTGCCATTTCCCAATTTGCACCACCCTGAATCAAGTTTGCGTTAAGTCCATATAATGATTGAGATACACCAAAAGCATTCGCTCCATATTCAGGAACACCCCAAGTTTCAAGCATTGGACGTCCTTTCCAACCCTTTTTCTTTAATTTTTCCATAGCTTCCTTTACGGGAGCGTTTCCCCAACCAGTAGGTAGATGAGTATCATGGTCTCCAAAGTTATCTGATATATGTACATATTTTACAATAGGATATATTTCATCAATTTCACTTAATATTTCTTTATCTGTTTTTCCATATTTTTTCCACATGTTTGCATGACCTATATCATAATTCATTCCAACAATATTATTTGCTTCTTTTTGCGCTTTATTTCTTGATAATCCTTTCTTTTTCATAAGTTCCTTTGTTAAACCCCTTCTAACATCTTTCACTAGTTCTGCTGTTTGTTTTGGATTTCCAAGAGCATAATCCGGGCCAAATTGTTCTATAACAATCATAGGTTTTGAAGGTTTACTATATGCTTCCATTCCAAGTTCAATAAAACTTTTTTTTGCTTTTTCTCTCGCAAAATTATCTGTTTTATCAAACATTTTTAATTGTCCTTGTTTATCTACATGTTTTCTTTCAAGATTTGATAGCTCTGCCATAGTTCTTTCTTCTCTTTTTTTATGAACTTCATAATTATGTAATGATTGAATTAAACCATCCATTCTTTTTTTCTTGGCTTCTTCAAATATACGTTTTCTTCCCATTTCGCTTCTAAGATCTTCCTTGGTTGCTCTTATCATACCTAATATTTGTTGTTCATATATATCACTATGATATGATGCCATTGCTCTTGCGTGTTCTAAATTTTCTTGTGCTTCTCTATTTTCTATTTTTAAAAATCCGTCAGGCAAAACAGTATAAACTCCTTTGTTACCTGTTTCTATAAAATCTTTACCTGGTTTTAATCCCATATTTATTAAATGTTCTTTTGAATACATTACATCTTTTTTTTCAAATGTTTTTAAACCACCCGTTTCTCTATTTACTGCAAACAAAAAATTTTGAGGGTCTGGATTTCCAGGTACTTGTTCAACAGAATGAATAGTTACTGGTATGTGTTTCTGTTTCATACTACTGCCAATTTGATCAGCAAAATCTATCACTTTTTTATGTTCTCTTATAGCGTTCAATCTAGCATTTTCACTTATTTGATTTCCTTGTCCGCCTGCAACACAATGATGTGAAGAATGAAGTGAAAGATTTATCCTATTTAATTTAGCTAGTCTTATCAATTCTTCTCTTTCAATTTTACTTATTTGGTCAATATGTCCTGTTCTTTGTTGAGGATTTATTTGAGTGCCCATAGAAAGTTCTAAACTTTGCAAACCCCAATTAATAGCGGTATTCGTCCTCATAACAGGATTGCCTGCTAATAACATAGTCGAACCAAGGCCGTAGCTACCAAAATCCATTGCATTGAAATGTTTATGTTCAAAACTTAAATTATCTGCATACATTATATTTCACCATGTTTTAATTTTCTCAAATATTCTCTTTTCTTTCTTTCATCTTCTTCTAATGATTTATTAAATATCTCTTGTCTTTTATATTCTCCTATTTCTCGTGTTTCTTCTTCTACATTTCTAGAAGTTTCTAAGTCCCATTCAACATTAGAAAAAGATTTTCTTGTATCTACTCCTTCTTCCATTTGCATTTCTAAAGGATTATTTAATATATTTTCATTTGTTTTGTTTAAATATTTAGAATCTTCTAATTCTCTATATCCTTCAATATTATCTTTTTCAAAATAGCTATCTTTTGGTAAATAAGCCGTTTCAATATTTTCTTTAATTTTAGTTGGTTCTTCATTTTCTTTTATGAAATTCTTTTTATATGATTCCTCGATATTCATTATATTTTCTTCAATTTTTTGGTTTATGGGTATTGCAATCCTCGATTCCAAATTTACCGTAGGTTCTATGAATTTTTCACCTTTTTCCACAGGTTTTTCTTCTTCAATATTTAATTCTTCTGAATGAATTTCTTCAAAAGAAAGTTTTTTATTTCCACTTTTTTCAATCAATTTCAATATTTTTTTCAACCTTTTTTTTAATTCTT
>SLLY01000061.1 GCA_007133845.1 Candidatus Woesearchaeota archaeon | reverse complement strand
GTGAAATTATGATAAAACTTGTGCTTTTGAGACACGGAGAAAGTGTTTGGAACCGGGACAACAAATTTACCGGATGGACTGATGTAGATTTAACTGAAAAAGGGATAGAAGAATCAAAGAATGCAGCAAAACTTCTAAAAGAAAATAATTATACATTTGATTTGGCTTTTACTTCTGTTTTGAAAAGAGCTACAGAAACATTGGACATTGTTCTGAATGGAATGGGTTTAAATATTCCAATTATATATTCTTGGAGATTGAATGAAAGACATTATGGTGCTTTACAGGGATTCAACAAAAGGGAAAAAGCAGAGAAAGTTGGCGAAGAACAAGTTCACATATGGAGAAGAAGTTACGATGTAAGACCTCCTGCGCTCGAAAAAAGCGACGAGAGATATCCTGGAAATGATTCTAAATACAAAGATTTAACTGAAGAAGAAATTCCAAAAACAGAATGTCTCAAAGATGTTGTCGAAAGAGTTCTTCCATTTTGGAAGAACAAAATAGAACCTGAACTGAGAGCTGGAAAAAGAATAATTATATCTGCGCATGGAAACAGCCTAAGAGCAATCGTCAAATTTTTGGATGAAATTTCTGACGAAGATATTGTTGGTTTGAATATACCTACCGGATACCCTCTTGTGTATGAACTGGATGAAAATTTAAAACCTATTAAAAATTATTACTTGGGTGACGCAGAAAGAATTCAAAGAGAAATCGAAAAAGTAAAAAAACAAGGAAAATCAGAATGATTTTCCATTTATTTTTATGTCCATCAAAAATTCATCAATTTAAATGTTTTTTGAGGGACTAGAACACATCTGATACATATGTATCGCTGTATCTTTTAACTATTTCAAATTCATCTGTTCCTTCTGAGAAAGATGTTTCTCCTAGTATGTATGGCTTTTCTCCGTTTGTCTTCACGAGTTCGCTATAGACACACATGTTATTTCTTTTGGTGCGTAGTTCTATATGATTTATTCTTTCTCCAATTCCGGAATTAGTTACACAAACATCTACTTCATGTCCTGTTATTTTTTCTAACTCTGTGGCCATTTTTCTTGTATTCAAAACTCTCCCCCAAAGTGTTACGTCCATAACGTTTTCGCCTTTTTCTTCTTTTTCTTTGTACTCAATACCCATTTTTTTTACCTCTTTTTAATTTGTTAAAAATATCTCTTATTAAACTTCATTTATAAATCTTTTGATGCATTATTTTATTCAATTCCATTTATTAAATCTGAGTAATTGTTTAATATATGGTTGAATGTGAATTTTGTAATATTGTTGCAGATAAATCGCCTTCGAATAAGATTTATGAAGATGAAAATATTTTGGCTTTTGCTCCATTAAAAAAAGGAATTATCTCAAAAGGCCATATGTTAATAATACCTAAGAAACATTATTCTAACATATACGATATTCCAAAAGAAGAACTGTATCATATTATGGATTCTATCAAACACATTTCTCAAAAATTAAAGGATAAATTCAATGCTGAGGGAATTAATCTACTCCATGCCAGCGGAAAAGTTGCTCAGCAATCCAAATTTCATTTTCACATTCATTTAATCCCGAGATATAGGGATGATGGATTAGATGCTTGGCCTAAAACAGGATATGAAGAAGATAATTTTCCAAATGTATACAAAGAAATTGCTGATTTGTTCAAATAACAAAAAATTTTAATTTTTATTAAATAATTTTTTATCTAACATATGTGAATAATGTAAAAATTTTTAAATTATGGTTCTTTATAATCAGTATAGGTTCAAAATTAAATTTACCTGCAAAAATATCCACAATGGCAATAAGAATTGCTAAAGATTACAAAAACAAAATAAGAAATCCAAAATCTCTTGCGGTTGTTTCGCTTTATTTGTCTTGTGGAATATTTAGAATACAAAAAACACAAAGAGAATGCGCAAAAGCTGGAAACATATGCACCCTAACACTTGAAAGAAACTTAAAAAAGATTGAAAAAAATTTCAATCCACTAAAATATAAAAAATTGTTGAAAAACTAGTTGAAGATGATATATCTACGCTATGCGTTGTATTATATATACCATTACATAATAACAATAAATAGATATTTTTATAAGCAACAATTAATTATATATCTTATTAAATTAGGGGTGTGATATTTTGAGATACGTACAATTGTTTAAAGATTTAATTTCTAAATACAATGAATTTCAAGATTCTATAAAAAATGAAATTTGCTTTGAAAGTGATTTTAAACATGAAAAAATTTTGAAAGTTTTTGAAGATATAAAAAAAGACAGTGAAGAATATCAAGAATTATTGGATAGATTTAAAATTCTTGAAGAAAGATCAAAAAAACATGAAGAAGAATTCATCGACAATTTAGATAATTTTGTAAAAAAAATAAAACTTGAAACTGCTGCATATAGTAATTTAAAAGAGAATATAAAAGAATCTGAAAGATATGGAATTTTTTTAGAAGAAGAATCAGAAGAAGCTGTAGAAGCATTGGAAAAGCAAATGAACCATTACATTCATGCAAAAGAAAACGGCTCATTAGACGAATATACAGAAGACAAAGAATATAGCGAAATAATAAAAAAAATATTAACAAAATATGCTAATTATTCTGATTCATATGGAATTGTTGAAAAGATGTATGATGAAATGTGTAGAAATAGTAGTATCATACAGGATGGAGCCAAAGAAAAATAAAATAATATCATTAGATAATATTAAAATTTAATTTGTT
>SLLY01000020.1 GCA_007133845.1 Candidatus Woesearchaeota archaeon | reverse complement strand
TGACATTTTTTTTATATCTTCAACAGAATAAAGATTATCTCCCATTAAAACAATAAAATCTTCGTTTCCAATCCATTTTTTAGCATCTAAAACAGCTTTTCCAGTTCCAAAAATTTTTTTTTGTTCGATTAAAGAGACATTAAAATCGTATTCTTTTACAAAATCTTTTATTTTTTCTTTTTTGTATCCAACCATAATTCCTATTTCTTTTAAACCTGCTTTTTTAAGATTTTTTAAAATATAATAGAGAAAAGGTTTTTCATTAATTTCAATCAGAACTTTTGGCTTATCCAAAGTATGTGGAAGCATCCTAATGCCCTTGCCAGCTGCTAAAACAAGTGCTTTCATAAACACATAAAACTTGTTTTTATTTATTAAAGATTATGGTTTTGCATTTTTCCATAATGCTTCAAAATAACTTCTAAAAGAATCGGCCGCCGTTTTATTTTCTATTATTACCGCTTCTGGAGGTTCTGTCCAAATTATTATTGCGACTTTATTTCCATATATATCCATTGCAGATAAAGATTTTGTTTTTTTGGAGATATGTCTAACTTTTGTTGTTTTAGTTGAATTTATTTTTACACCTTCTCTAACAATATGTTTGATAGGAATTTTCTTTTTTTCAATTTCTCTTATGTAATGAGGTGAATAATATGGCATTTTAGAACTAAACTCTCCTTCATCATCTAAAACGAGTATTTCTTTTCCTTCTCTCAATATGTCTTGAAAAACAGATTTTACTCCTTTGTATCCATAGTATAAGGTTACATCTTTTTTTCTTTTAGGTCTTTTGTATATTTCTTTTAATTTTGGAATTATACTTTTTGCTTCTTCTTCTTTTTCTCTTACCAATTCCAAAATAATTTCTGGATTTGTAGCCTCGTAAATTTTTGTATTCGATTGAACAACATAACTTACTAAACCTTTATCAAGTAATCTTCTTAAAGAATCATATGTTGTAGTCCGATTGATTTGAATCTCTTTGCTTATTTTTCCTGCTTTGGACATACCTAATTTAAGTAAAACAATGTATATCTTAGCTTCTATTTTTGTCAATCCTAAAAATTTTAACTTATTAATTATTTCTTTCATAAAATTCAATATATGTGAGTATCTTAATATACTTTGTTGTCAATAAATTTACAACAAATTTTTTTATAGAAGGTTTATCTGATTAACAGAGGCTTTTAAAAAGTACCTAGGAGGAGAGAAAAAATGAAATGTAAAACGAATTTTTTGAGTGAAGAAGAGTCTATTGTAAAAATAGAATCTTCTCTTTTAAATGGGGCAAGAAAATATTTTTTGGAAAATAATTTTACTGAAGTAGTTGTTCCTCATATAACTCATGCAACTGGAGCATGTGAAAATGTGAACACTTTATTTGAAGTTGATTACTTCGGAAAAAATAAATATCTTGTACAAACAGGACAATTATATCTAGAATCGTTTGTACCAAAATTGGATAAAGTTTTTTGTATAGGTCCAAGTTTTAGAGCGGAAAGAGATGTTGACAATAGACATCTTACAGAATTTACACTTGTTGAAATAGAACTTAAATGTAATTTGAACGAACTTATAGAACATATAGAAAAAACGTTTATGTATATGGTGAAAGATGCATTAAAACATGAAGATATAATAAAAAATTTGGGAGGTTCTGTTGAAAAATTAAAAAATTTAAAAACACCTTTCAAAAGGATAACATATACAGATGCAATAAAAGAATTAAATAAAATGGATATAGAAATAAAGTGGGGAGATGATTTAAAAAGTGTGCATGAAAAAACTCTTTGTGAGTTATACGGAAATAAACCATTTTTTATAACGCACTACCCTGAAAAAATAAAATTTTTTAATATGAAAACAAATGAGAAAAATTCTAAAATTGTTAATAGCACGGATTTCATATTACCTAATGCAGGAGAATGTGTCGGTGCGGCAGAAAGAGAATATGAATATGAAAAAATATTGAAAAAACTGGAAAATTCTATAATGTTAAAACGTTTAGAATCGCTTGGTGGAGGTATAAATGATTTTAAATGGTATCTAAACAACATAAAGAAAAATGGACAAGTTCCTCATGCAGGTTATGGTTTTGGACTAAATAGGATAACACAATACATAATCGATGCAACAGACATAAGAAAAACAACTGGTTTTCCTATAAATAAAAAGGTTTTATATTAGTTGTAAAGTCTTTTACAACAAATTTTTTTATAGGTAAACTGATATTATTGGATGACATAAATAAAAAATACAAAATAAGGTGATAAATTGATTGATATTTGTTTGGAAATTCCTACTTATTGGGAAACAAAGAAACAGAATGAAGAAATAGTAAAATTAAATGAAAAGGATTTGTATGTATATGATATAATACAAATATTAAGGGATGATGAAAATAAAACAAAAACAGAAATAACTATTGAAAATTTAATAGAAATATCAAATGGTGTAGATCTTAAAAAAAGAGAATTAAAAACAAGTCTTTACAAACTTTGGATAAATTATAAAATAGGATATGAAAATAATAGGTATATTATCTAAAAAATTAAAAAGTTTTATAAAGGCACTATAATTGATAATTCTTACCAAATGAAATATGAAAGCGATACATAAGTGTTGCTTGATGGAAGGTGATGAGAAATGACTGCTCCTTATGAAAAAAAGGAATTATCTAAAGAAGTAATTGAATTATCTTTAGAAATAATTGAAGTTGCTAGAAATAGTGGCAAAATTAAAAAGGGTGTTAATGAAGCAACAAAGGCAATAGAAAGAGAAAAAGCAAAATTAGTAGTTGTTGCAAACGATATAAGTCCACCTGAAATTGTAATGCATTTACCTGCTTTATGTGAAGAAAAAAAGATTCCATTTGTTGTTGCAGGAACGAAAACAGAATTAGGTACTTCTGCAGGATTAGAAGTTTCAACATCCGCAGTAGCAGTTTTAGATGCAGGTGAAGCAAAGAAGCAACTGTTAAACATAAGAAAAGAATTTGAAAAGTGATGAGTAATGGCAAGAAGAGAACGAAGACCTGTAAGAAAACAGGAACTTACAAAAGAAGAACAAAAATATGATATGTATAAAGGTGCCGCTCCGTCAAAAATTATAGAAATAGTTTCAAGGACAGGAGTTAGAGGGGAAGTGACGCAAGTAAGGTGTAAAGTTCTTGCAGGTAGAGATGCTGGAAAAATTCTTAGAAGAAATGTAAAAGGACCTATTAAAATGGGAGATATATTGATGGTAACAAATACAGAAATAGAAGCAGCACCACTCGGAAGAGGAAGGGGGAGATAATCATGGAAGAGTGTTCTTTTTGTAAAAAAAAGGTTGCTAAAAACAATATTTTAATGTTTGTAAAGAATGATGGAAAAATAAGAACCTATTGTTCTTCTAAATGTGAAAAAAATGATAAAATGAGAGTTGCAAGAAAGGTAAAATGGGTAAGGAAAAAATGGTGATTTGAATGGTTAAATTAATTATTATGGGTCCACAAGGCTCAGGCAAAGGAACTTATTCTTCAAGAATGGCACCAAAACTAAATGATATCCCTGTTATATCTATGGGAGATTTGTTGAGAGCTGCAAGAGATGATGAAGAGTTTGGAGAAACAATAAGAGAAGCGCAAGAAAAAGGTGTTCTTGTATCTAATGAAATTGTTATAGGTATACTTAAAAAAAGACTTGAGCAAGAAGACGCACAAGAAGGATTTATACTAGATGGTTTTCCAAGAAGTTTGGAACAGGCGGAAGCACTTGAAGAAATCACTGACATAGATGCAACAATAAATTTAGTTGTTTCTCGAGAAGTTTCAATAGCAAGACTTTCTTCTAGAGTTCAATGTAAAAATTGTGGAAAAATTTACAATAAATTATATCTTAAACCACAAGTAGAAGGTATATGTGATGAATGTGGTGGAGAACTGTATCAAAGAGATGACGATAAGCCTGAAGCAATAGAACAAAGATTGAAAGTTTATGAAGAAAAAACGCAACCATTAATAGATTTCTACAATGAAAAAGGAATTAAAATAGATATAGAATGTAAAAGCGTAGATATACCTCCAGAAGTTCAAGTAGAAAAAATAATGAATGCTTTAAAAGAAAGAGAATTAGCTTAACCTATATAACTTAAATTTTCTTTATTTTTCTCTGTTATTTTTTTGAAGTTTTCTTTTTGCTCGTCTGTTAAAAAATCCCAAGCTTCTACTCCAGTATCATCTTCACAATCTTCAAAATGTATATTTTCTTCCATGAAAATCTAAAAATACTTCCATATATATTCTTTTCTGTCAGTATATTTTTAAAGCATTATTTATTGATAATATACATGAATATACGTCAGCCAATAATATCTGTGATAGGACATATAGACCATGGAAAAACAACAATCCTAGATCGTATTAGAGGCACAACTATTGCAAAAAAGGAGGCGGGTGCAATAACTCAACATGTTGGAGCTTCCGAGATTCCTATTGATTCAATAAAAAATATGTGTGGAGAAATGTTAAAGAAAATGAATATAAAATTCACAATACCTGGAATTTTAACGATAGATACTCCTGGACATGAAGCTTTTACAAATTTAAGAAAAAGAGGTGGTTCTATTTCTGATTTGGCGATATTAGTTGTTGATATAAATGAAGGTTTTAAAGCTCAAACAAGAGAAGCTATAACAATTCTAAAACAAGCTAAAATACCTTTTTTGGTAGCTGCAAATAAAATAGATTTGATTCCTCATTGGAAAAAAAATAAAACTAATTGTTTTATGGAGAGTTTCAAATTGCAAGAACCAGATGTTCAACAAGAACTTGATAATCAATTATACAAGATAGTTATTTCTTTATCAGATTATGGAATTGAAGCTGAAAGATTCGATAGAGTTGATGATTTTACAAAAAAGGTTTCTATAATCCCTGTTTCGGGTTTAACTAGTGAAGGAATTGGTGAGCTTTTAATGTATATAACAGGACTTTCACAAAAATATCTTGAAGAAAAATTAAAAATAGAAGTTGATGGACCTGCTAAAGGAAATATATTAGAAGTTAAGGAAATAAAAGGGTTTGGAAAAACAATAGATGTGATTATCTATGACGGTGTATTAAAAAAAGGGGATAAAATAGTAGTGGGAGGATTAGAAGGTCCTTTTTTAACAAAAACAAGAGCAATCTTAAAACCATCTCCTTTGAAAGAACTTAGAGAAAAGGGTGAATTTCAATCTGTTGACGAAGTTTCTGCAGCAGCAGGTATAAAAATTTCGGCACCAGAACTTGAAAATGCTGTCGCAGGCATGTCTATACAAGTAACAAACACACAGGAAGAGATAGAAAAATCTAAAAATTTATTCAAGGACGAAATACAAGATGTTTTATTTAAAAAAGAGGATAATGGTGTTATAATAAAGGCGGACTCGATAGGCGCTATAGAAGCGTTGCAGGGAATGTTTAAACAAATAAATCTTCCAATAAAAAAGGCGGATATTGGAGACGTTACAAAAAATGATGTTATTGAAGCAGAATTGATGAAAAATGAAGATAATCTTTTATGTGTAATATTCGCATTTAATTCAAAAATATCTGAAGAAATAAAACAGATGGCAAAAGACAGACAGGTAAAAATATTTTCTGCGGATATAATATATACTCTATTCGAAAAATATAAAGAATGGAGAAATACACAAATAGAAGAACAAAAGAAATTGGCTTTTGAAAAGTTGATATGGCCTGGAAAAATAAAATTATTAAAAGGATATACATTCAGACAATCTAATCCTGCAATAGTCGGTGTTGAAATAATAGGAAGAATAAAAACAGGGACAAGATTGGTAAAAAAAAGTGGTAAAGAAATTGGAAAAATAAAAGAAATCCAAAAACAAGGAAAATCTGTAAGTGAGGCCGAATCTGGAGAAAGTGTAGCTGTTTCGATAACTGGTGCGACTGTTGGAAGACAGATACATGAAGAAGACGAATTAATTTCTTTCATTCCAAGAAGCCATCTAGAGATAATTGAAAATAAATTCAAAGAAGAATTAAGTGAGGAAGAATTGAGTATAATCCAAGAATTCAAAAATATTAATAGATGAAACGAAAGAATTTTTATAGTAATACAAAATATGTGCAAACAAATATCTGAAAAATGATGTATTGGGAAGAATAAAGAGCAATCTAAAAAATAATGATATACATTTAGAATTTTACCGCATTTATATACAGATGAAGTATAGAATTATCAAAAATTTCAAAAACATAAAAGAATTTGAAAGAATTATTTCTATAACAAAACATTTATATATATGTATTTACTTATAGATGGTAACAATATAGGTGATCGATATGGTTATTAAAAAAGATGAATTAAGTAAAAAATTTGAGGATATTGAAAATCTCTTAGAAAAAGGAGAAGATTTTGATTCTGTATTGAAAGAAATAAAAAATTTGGATGATTATTTTAATGGAAAAAAAATTGAAATAATGAAAAATACATGTTATGGGCAGACAACAACTCAAATTATACATAAAACAATCGAACTTGGAGAAGTAATTAAGGATTACAAAAACATGATGGGTGATTTTGAAAAAAAATATGGTTTTTCTATTGAAGATATGTTGGATGAGTATTATGATACTACTAATACACCGAATATGTATGGATAATATTTTTAATAAATAACATAAAAACCTTTAAAAACCCCCGTTCTTTTATTTTTTGTAACAACAATGACTGGCGCATTTTTAGTATATTGCGTCTGGGAGGTTATGTAAAATGGCAGAGTTTAAATTAGTTATTTCTGACCCAAAAGAAAAGAAAGCATATCAGGTAGAATTAAAATCTCCTGATGCAGACAGACTTTTTGGAAAGAGAATAGGAGATTCAATTAATGGTGAAATAATAAATACACCAGGATTTGAATTTAAAGTAACTGGTGGAAGTGACAAACAAGGTTTTCCTATGCGTGCGGACGTAATGGGAACAAGAAGAATTAGAGTTTTATTAAGTCAAGGACCAGGTATAAAGATAAAGAGAAAGGGAGAGAGACGTAGAAAATCTATAAGAGGAAATCAAATATCTGATGATGTGTCTCAAATAAATTTAAAGGTTATAAAACATGGGAAAAAACCGCTTGGTGTAGCTTTAGGAAAAGAAGAAGAAGCTACCGAAGAAAAACCCGAAGAGAAAAAAGAGGAGAAACCAACCGAAGAGAAATCCGGAGAAAAACCAACTGAAGAGAAATCTGAAGAAAAACCAACTGAAGAAAAAGCTGCAGAGAAAAAGGAAGAATCTACGAAAGAAGAGAAACCTGTTGAAGAAAAATCCGAAGAGAAAAAAGAGGATAAACCTGAAGAGAAAAAATAAAAGTAAAATGGTGAAGAACAAAACTAAAAAAGAAAAGGAAATAATTTTGCCAGAGATAAATATAGGTGCTATAGGACATATAGCGCATGGAAAAACAACACTCATAAAGCAATTAACAGGAAAGAAAACACAGGAACATTCTGAAGAAGTAAAAAGAGGATTAACTATTAGGTTGGGTTATGCTAATTTTACATTAAATCAATGTAATAAATGTGATAAATATACGGTAAAAGATATTTGCCCTTATTGTAAAGGAAAATCTAAAGTAATCAGAGGTATATCTTTTGTTGATTCTCCAGGACACGAAACCCTTATGGCAACAATGCTTAGTGGAGCTGCAACGATGGATGGCGCGATACTCGTAATTGCTGCAAATGAAGAGTGTCCTCAGCCCCAAACAAAAGAACATTTAATCGCATTAGAAATAAGTGGCGTAAAAAACATAATAATAGTTCAAAACAAAATAGATCTTGTTAATGATGACGAAGCAAAAGAAAATTATGAACAAATAAAAAATTTTGTAAAAGGGACTGTTGCTGAGAATTCACCTATAATCCCTATTTCTGCTCAGTTTAAAGCCAATTTAGATATTTTATTAGAAACTATAGAAAAAACAATGCCCACTCCAAAAAGAAACATCGATGAGGAACCTTATTTTCTTGTATTAAGAAGTTTTGACGTAAATAAACCAGGAGAAAAAATTAAAGATTTAAAGGGTGGTGTTGTTGGAGGCATATTAAATAGAGGAAGATTGAAAAAGGGAGATAAAATAGAAATACTCCCAGGTAGAAGAGAAGAAATAGAAAATAAAGTAATTTGGAAACCTTATTTTTCAGAAATAACAGAAGTTAATGTGGGTGGAATAAAACGTGACGAAATTTTGCCCGGTGGTTCTGGAGGGATATGCACGAAACTAGATCCTGCCATTACAAAATCTGATTCAATTGTTGGGCAAGTAATTGGTAAAAAGGGAAAAATGCCACCAGTATGGGAAAAATTAAAACTTGAAGTAAATCTACTAGATAGAGTTGTTGGTTCAAGAGAAGAAATAAAAATAGAACCATTAAAAACAAATGAACTAGTTATGATAAATGCCTGGACAGCGAGATCTGTTGGTATAATAACAAGTTCTCACGATAATGAAATAGAAATATCACTAAAACTTCCAATTTGTATACCAAAAGGAAAAAGAATTGTTTTAAGTAGAAAGGTGGGACACAAATGGAGATTAGTTGGTTATGGTATAATAAAATGATGTTTTATGAAAGAAATAATAATAGATACAAATTTTGCAATAATCCCATTTCAATTTAAAATCGACATATTTCAAGAATTTAAAAACATAATTGGAAAACAATATAAACTTTTATTTCCAAAAATTTGTTTGGAAGAATTAAAAAAAACAAGTTATAAAGATGAAACTTTAAAATTATTGAAAGCAAAAAATGTGGATTTTATTGATGTGGGAATTAAAAAAAATGTTGATGATTCCATATTAGAATACGCGAAAGAAAAAAATGCGTGCATAGCAACACAGGATAAAGAATTAAAAAAGAAAGCTTTAAAAGAAGGCCTTTGTGTTATTACATTACGCCAAAAAAAGTATTTAAAGGTGATATAGTGGGATTAAATAAAATACCTTCAGGACCAGAAGGAAAATTACCAGATGTTTTTTATACAATAGTAGAAGTTCCGAAAGGATGTTCTGTTAAATATGAATGGAACAAAGAAACGGGAGCTATTTTTGTAGATAGAGTGTTGTATTCAACATTATCATATCCTGGAGATTATGGTACAATTCCAAAAACATTGAGTGGAGATGGAGATCCATTAGATGCAATTGTATTGATAAGTCAACCAAATTATCCTGGAACTGTTATACCTTGCAGACCTGTTGGTTTGTTAAAAACAGAGGACGAATCTGGAGAAGATACAAAAATAATTGCAGTTCCAACAGAAAAAATAGATCCTCGTTTCAAGGAAGTGAAGGATATAAATGACGTACCAAAACACATATTAGAAGAAATAAAGTATTTTTATGAACACTATAAGGATTTGGAACCTAAAAAATGGGTTAAAGTTTTAGGTTTTGAAAACAAAGATGCAGCAAAGGAAGAAATTAAAAAATCTATAGAAAATTATGAAGGATGATAAAAATGTATTCGATATTAGAATTAAAATCAAATGTAAGAGTTCCAGCAACATTGATAGATGAAAAGTTAAAGGATTCTGTAAAGATTTCTTTATCTGATGAATTCATTGGAAAGCTTGGTAAAGATGGTATTTTTCTTTCAATAATGGATGTTAAGGATATAGGAGAGGGAACAATTATCCCGGGAGATGGAGCTATATATTATGCAGTAACTTTTGAAGCTCTTGTGTATAAACCAAAAATGCATGAAATTGTTGAAGGATTTATAACAGAAATAGCTGGTTTTGGCGCTTTTGTAAGAATAGGTCCAATAGATGGATTAACACACATTTCTCAAGTTATGGATGATTATGTAAGTTATTCTGAATCAGGTTCACTTCAAGGAAAAGAAAGTAATAGATCATTGAAAGTTGGAGATGAAGTAAGAGCAAGAATTGTCGCTATAAGCTTTAAAAATGTGCAGGGTGCAAAATTAGGATTGACAATGAGACAACCAGGACTTGGAAAAATAAAATGGTTAAAAGACGATGATATAAAAGAGATAGAAGAAAAAAAGAAAGAAGAGGAGAATAAAAAGGATGTAAAAAAAGCAGTAGATAAAAAAGAGGTAAAGAAAAATGGTTGAAAAAGCTTGCAAAAAATGCAAAAGGATTACAACTAAAAGAAAATGTCCTACATGCGGCAATCAAGAATTATCTATGCATTGGGTGGGTGTTGTTATAATAATAGATCCAGATAAATCTGAAATTGCAAAAGAAATGAATATTGAAGTGCCTGGAAGGTACGCATTAAAGGTGAGATGATGGAAGTAGATATAATTAATCAAAAAGAAAACAAACCAATAAATAGAAAGGAAATCGAATTTAAAATTATTTATACTAAAGCACCCCCAAGTAGGGCGGTTGTTAAGAAAGAAGTGTCTAAAAAATTAAGCGCTGATGAAAATTTTATTATTGTTAAAAAAATGGCGAATGTTTTTGGAGATAGAAAAATAATATGTAATGTTAATGTTTACGAAGATAAAAAAACATTAAACAAATATGAACCAAAATATATAATTAAAAGAAATGTGATAAAGGAAGAGAAATCTGAAGAAAAATTAGAGGAATCTACAGAAGAGAAAAAGGAAGAATCTACGAAAGAAGAAAAAGAAGAGAAAAAAGAGGAAGAAAAACCTGTTGAAAAGAAATCTGAAGAGAAACCAACTGAGGAAAAAGCTACAGAAGAAAAATCCGAAGAGAAACCTGTTGAAGAGAAAAAAGAGGAAGAAAAACCTGTTGAAAAGAAATCTGAAGAGAAACCAACTGAGGAAAAAGCTACAGAAGAAAAATCCGAAGAGAAACCTGTTGAAGAGAAAAAAGA
>SLLY01000029.1 GCA_007133845.1 Candidatus Woesearchaeota archaeon | reverse complement strand
TTGCGTTTTTATCTAATATTTTAATTATTTTTTTCTTATCCTTTTCCATATCTATTAAGTCCCATGTTTTATTTCTAATAGGGAAAAAACCATACCTTTTCTTAAGGAGTGTTAAAGTATCCCAACTTTCAATATAATCATAAAGCTGAATTTTTGTTGTAACCTCCCACTTATCAAAATTTTCTGTATCTTCTGAGGAAATATAAATAATCAAATCAAAGTCTCCTTTTGTCAAAGCAACAAACTGAACCTGTTTATCCTTTTCAAAAACATCAATTATCTTTTTTTTTGTAATGTCCTTTTTTAATTTTATTTTAACAGCAGCATTAAATTTCAAACCAACCTTTTCTTTGTCTACATCTATTCCATACTTCAATCCTAATTCCTTTTCCAACCAATTCAATTTCTTTTTTGCTTTCCATCTTGAAATATTTAATCTTTTTTTTTTTTTTTTAACACTAACTCTACAATCGTCATACAACATTTGTAAAATTTTTAAATTCTTTATATCCATTTTAACTATTATTAAAATTAATCTTTAATTATTTATAAATATTTGTATATTAAATAGAAAAAATTAAATTTTAAACTTAATAAATTTAATTAATGAAAAAGTATATAAATAACTATATGGTTACTATTATAAAGTTAAAAAAGGTGATGAAAAATGGAAAATGAAATCGAATTGAAATCGAAGAAAAGTTCGTTTTTAAGAGAGTTGATGAAAAAACCTAAATTTCTAAAAGAAAATAAAAATCTTGAGGAAAAATTAAGTAAATTCGGGAAACATCATAATGTATTACTCCCAAAAAATTTTAATTGTGATATCCCAAAAGATAATAAGGTTGAAGGTAGATATTGTGATTTATCATTGCATATATCAAGAGAAGAAGCTGAAAAATTGAGAAAAGAGGGTAAATGGTTTGATTCCTATAATGGTTTATTCGAAAATGTGGAAGTAGAGTCGCTGGAAGATGATGGATACATTGTTAGTTTGAAACAATCTTTTGGGCATTTGCCTATTCTTGGAGCTTCATCTACAACTTTAGCTGGCGTAATAGTTTCTGCGGGGTACCTATTTAATCTTGGATTTGATAAAATAAATGAAGTAGTTCCTCAAACTTTATCGAAATGTGTCGAAATTCCTGGTTTTTCTGAGACATTATATTATGGTCCAGCTTGGATACCCATAGCTGCTGCATCTACTTTAGCAGTGGGCTTTGGTATAAGCTCAAAGGTAATGTCAAAGGAATTAGAAAAGGAAATAGAATATATCCAAGATTTTGAATATTTTTTAAACGGTGCTTTAGGAGATGATTTAAATCTTGAAGAAATTGCAAAGGGTAGAACCTTCTATAATACACCTGATGGAGAAACTGTCGAATTAGCTAGTCATCAAGAATATGATGCTTTATTTAAGAAAAATGGAGAAATAGTATCTGAATGGGGTGGAATGCATAATAAAATAGTAGAAAAAAATGGTGAAATATTTCACAAAATTGACGAAGATGATTTTATTCTTGCAAAAGACAATGGAAAATACGCTTACTGGACAAGAAATGATGGGACATTAAATGATTATGATGGGGCTCATGATTGGATAAAAGGAATTGTAGATAAATACATACATTGCCAAGATGGAGATGCATATAAATTAGTTGACAAAGAGGGAAATACATTCTACGAAAGCAAAAAAGATTTAGGGGAATTTAAAGGGAAAAAAGTTATAGCGGGAAAAGAAAATTTAATTTTTGAATACACCCACGTACCATTACAAGATTAAATTCTTGGACTGAAAAAAGAATTTGGATGTTATTCCATTTTTAGCTCTTTTATTATTTATAGGTAAATGGGTGTAATAAACGTATGGTCAAGTTGGTTTGATGTCTTTTGGTGTACATAGGATGATTTATTTGGTTCAAAGCCATTTGAATTTTATATTCCAATAAATCCGAAAGAAAATGTATCAAACAGAATGAAATAGAAAATTTGAAAAAAGTAAGGTTCATTTAGAAGATGTTTTAGTTTAGTAAAATAAATTTATAAAATTTATTTTCTTTCAAATTCTTTAAATATTTGATTTAAATCTTTTTCTTCAATTTTTAAATCTGCGACTTTTGCAAGAAGTGGACCTTTTTCAAGCCATTTAAAAAATTCTTTTATATTTTTTTCAGAACCCTGCGCCAATATTTCGACTTTTCCATTTTTTGTATTTCTTACCCATCCTTTAATTCCAAATTTTTTTGCTTTTTTAACTGTGTTTGCTCTAAAGAAAACACCTTGAACTCTTCCAGAAACAAAAATATAATAGGTTCTCATAATTCTAATTTTTTTACTTCTTTGTTTATTTTTTCTATGTCATTTTTGATTGACATGTCGAGCCAATATCCTTTCAACTCATAAACTTTAACTTTTTTCAAATTCGCCAAATGAGATATAGCATCTGTTAATTCATATTCTCCTCTTGGAGATTTTTGTATTTTAATTAAATAATCAAAAATCTCTGGTGTTAATTTATAAATTCCCGAATTGATGAGATTAGTTTTTGGATTTTCTGGTTTTTCATGAATTTTTATCAAATCTTTTTTCTCTGTTTCAAGAACACCATACTTTTCAGGAGTTTCGCTTTTGTGTGCTCCTATATACATAAAATTGTTATCGAGTTCTGACATTTTTTTTATATCTTCAACAGAATAAAGATTATCTCCCATTAAAACAATAAAATCTTCGTTTCCAATCCATTTTTTAGCATCTAAAACAGCTTTTCCAGTTCCAAAAATTTTTTTT
>SLLY01000016.1 GCA_007133845.1 Candidatus Woesearchaeota archaeon | reverse complement strand
AGCGAATTGCAATTATTTTGAAAAAATAAGTTTCAACTTCTTATTTTTAAAAGATTTTTCCATAAGTTTTGAATTTTTAGATATAGGAATTACTTTGAAATACATAGTTTTTCCTCTATATGCTCTTATTTCCAAGGATTCTTCCAATTTTCTTATTCTTATATCTCTTTTAGATTCTATTTCAGGAAGAGAAATTTTTATTATAGTTTTATTGGGCATTTCTTTTACTGATGCTTCTGGCTCTAATGTTTCATCAATCTCTTTCGGAACTTCATTTTTTATAGTTTTTTTAATTTTTTTTACAGGCGGTCTAGAAGTTTCCGTATTATATCTTTTTACATTAACTTTCATAGGAAATCCCATCATAGAAAACATATTTTCTATTTCTTTTCCCATATCTTCAAAATTTTCATTAAACTCTCTTCTACCACCAAAAAAATTAGGAATCTTAATTCTAAATCTAGTGGATTCTCCACAATAAGGACAATATTTCCAATTCTTTCTCAAATTTTTTTTACACTTTTTGCATTTATTCATTAGAAACGTTTAATTCTCCTCGTTTACCAACACTTACTTGTATTTCTCCCTGCCATTCTCTTGCGTATCCATTAACAACTTCTACTATATCTCCTTCGCTTATTTTTTCTATTTGGTCTCCCCACAATGTAAGTTTTAGCTGTCCTGTTTCATCTTCCAAAATTGCATTCGCAACTTGTGTTTCTCCATACCGGGTTTTTACATCTCGTATTTTTCCTATTTCAATTACTTTTCCTTTTATATTTACACCTGTCATACCAGGCTGAATTTTTGTTATTTCCATTTTTTCACCTATTAAGTTTTCAAAAAATTCTATATTTTAACCTTTACTATTTTTACAGGAACTTTTTTCACTGTGCTTTTTGTACCACAAAAATTATCCGCTTCAACTTGAACCCCAAAATTCATGTTTAGTTCTCCCTTTTTTTTGAGTTCATACAAATCCTGTATACCATATACATCTGGTTTTATTATAAATTTAAATGTTCCTACTTCTCCTGCATCCACAATTCTAGATTTAACTAATTTTGTATATCCAAAATTTTTTACAGGGTCATAAAGCAAAGCGGTGTATTTTCTATCAACTTGTTTAACACCAACTTTTATTTTTAACATTGTTTCAGTTTTATTTTGAACATACACTTTCATAACATCTCTTCCATTCTTAGAAATTTTTATTTTATCAGGTTTTATTTTAAATTCAATTAATTCCTTAATCCTTTCTTTTATATTCATTATTATATTACTTGCTTTTGCAGCATATACATGACGTTTAAGTACCAATCCCAACTCTTTTAAGAAATTATCTGGTTTTGGCTCCATACTTATCATTTCTTTAATAGATTGTTTTACATCTTTTTCACTCATATTTTTGCCTAACTCATCTTTAACAATATCATATGTTTTATGAGATACAAAAAATTCCGGAAATGTTTCCAATTTCATAAATTATCACCTTACTAATTTAACATTTTATTCCTTTAAATTCTTTTTCGACAAAAAACAGCAAAAAGTTTTAAATGATATATGCATTAAAATCAGTGATATAAATGGCATTTAAGGTTACTCCTTGGGAAGTTGAAGGGGATATAGATTACAAAAAATTGGTTAGGGAATTCGGAGTGAATTTAATAGATAATAATATTTTGAACAAAACAAAAAAAATAACAGGGCAAACACACTTTATGCTTGATAGAAAAATATTTTTCGCTCATAGAGATTTGAATTTCATTCTTAATGAATATCAAAAAGGCAACAAATTTTATCTTTATACAGGTAGAGGACCTTCAGAACATCTTCATCTGGGACATTTGATGCCAATGAAATTTACAAAATATCTACAAGACAAATTTAATGTAAAATGTTACATTCAATTAACAGATGATGAAAAATTTTTATTCAAAGAAAACCTTTCATTAGAAGACACAAAAAAAATGTCATATGAAAACGCACTAGATATAATCGCATTAGGATTTAATCCCAAAAACACCAAGATAATCATAAACACAGAATATGCAAAAACTCTATATAACCAAGCAATAAAAGTTGCAAATAAAATTACATTTTCAACTGCAAAAGCAGTTTTTGGATTTAAAAATTCTACAAATATTGGACAAATATTTTATACAAGTATGCAAGCAGTTCCGGCTTTTCTAGAATCTGTAAAACAAGGTAAAAATATTCCATGTTTAATTCCACATGGTATAGATCAAGACCCTCATTTTAGAGTCGCGAGAGACGTTCTCCCAAAATTAGGCTATTTAAAACCAGCATCGATTCAAGGAAAATTAATGCCCGGTTTGTTAGAAAATGGAAAAATGTCAGCATCAATTCCCAAATCAGCAATATTTACTAATGATTCTCCCAAAGAAGTAAAAGAAAAAATCCAAAATGCATATTCAGGTGGAAAAGAAACATTAAAAGAACATAGAGAAAAAGGAGGCAATCCAGACATTGACATACCCTTCCAATATCTCAAATTCTTTTTTGAACCCGATAATAAAAAATTAAAAAAAATAGAAGACGAATATAGAAACGGTAAACTTTTGACGGGCGAACTCAAACAAATTACAATAGAAAAAATAAATAATTTTCTTGAAAAACACAGAAAAGAAAGAGAAAATGCAAAAAAGAAAATAGACAAATTTTTACTCAAGGATTAGCGTTGCATTATTCTATAAATAATAAGATTTATAAGCAAACCATTAGTTTTTGATATTATATGAGGTTAAAGGTTTTAATTTTTACAATAGTTTTGGCATTTATACTTAGTGCAGCTAATGCTCAAAATATTACTTATACTAGATTAATGGGTGTTAGAGAAATAAATGGAGATGTTGAAGGTGTTGTTGCGGATTTAACTGTTGAAGTTAGAGAAGGAACAGGAAGGGTATTTATAGAAACCAAACCACTCACACAAATAAATACACAAGCATCTGCAAGACTTTCAAAAGAAGTTGCTTGTAGAATTCTTGAAATGAATTGTTCGAATTATGATATTTTTTATATAATTGAATCAGATTATCAAATAATTGGAGGTCCTTCTGCAGGAGCTGCAATGACTGCATCAACAATAGCAGCGTTGCACGGAGTAGATATGAATCAAGACGTTTTTATTACAGGTACTATAAATCCTGCAGGAAGCATAGGCCCTGTGGGTTCTATAATTGAAAAAGCAGAAATTGCACATAGTGTGGGTGGAAGAATATTGATTATTCCAGATGGACACGGAAATTTATACATAGAAGAACTTGGAAAAGAAATAGACATAATACAACTTGCAAGAAGAAATTGGGACATTCATTTAATTGAAGTAAACAACATAGTTGATGCATATAAGTATTTAGCAGGTTATGAAATAATTATAGAAAAGGAGATTCCTACCGAAGACGTTTTTGAAGAATTTGATACCGCCATGCTTTCTCTTAGTAGAACTCTTTTGAGACAAGCTGAAAATTCAAACAATATCCTCGAAAAAGAAGTTAATGAAATCTATGAATTAAATTTGACTAGGGAAAAAGAAGATGATATATTTGAACTTTTAAAACAATCACAAGATAATTTATTAAAAGCTCGCCACAATCAAAATGCGAGAAATTTTTATTCATCTTCTAGCTTTTCAGTAAGATCTCTTATATCTTCCAAATTTGCTACGAATTTAATAGAATTTTATAACTATAATCAAAGTGAAGAATATTTAGAAGAAAAATTTGAAGATGTAGAACAAAAAATAAAAAATTTTGAAAGTTTTTTCTTAAGAGCTAGAAGAATAACAGATAAAAGAGACATCGAAGTATACGCTGTAGTTATAGATAGACTTAGAGAATCAGAAGAATTGTTTGAATCTGCAAAATTGGCTTATAATGAAGATAAAATAGAATCTGCTTTGTACTTACTATCTTTCGCAGAAATAAAGAGAAATACTGCTTATGATTGGCTTACTTTGATAGATATTTTTGAGGGAGAACTTGATTTAAGATTTAATATAGATAATGTGAAAGATATATCTAGAGAAAGAATAGAACATTCTAAAACAACTATAATCTATGCAAGTACTGTTACAGATAATCAAATACTTAGAGATTCAAATTTTCAATATCAAAATGCTTTACAAGCTTATGAAGACGGAAAATATGTCTATGCTCTATTCGAGGCTTCTAAAGCTAGAGCAAATGCCAATCTTGCTATGGAAATAAGGGGCGTGACAGAAGAGACAGTTCAGAGCAAAATAAATTTTATGGAAGATGAAGCAAATAGGGCAATAAGTAGGGCAGAGGAGAAAGGAATACTTCCAATATTGGCTTTAAGTTATTTGGAATTTGGATTAACACTGAGAGACGAAGAACCAATACAAGCATTAACATATTTAAGTTATTCTAGAGAGATGGCACAAATATCTGAAGATTTAATAGAAGCAACACTTGATAGAGAACAATTTCCAAGAACTAGAGTACAAATAGAAAAATATTACGAACATACAATTATTTTCGATAGAAGACCCAAATTAGCAATTGAAATATTAGTTTTGACAAGCGGAGTTTTACTTGGCGCTTTAGTCTCTTTATATGTAGTAGAAGGTAAGAAATTTTAGTTTAATTTATTGGAACGCCCACATATATATTATGTTTATTAGAAACAATTTTAGTTTTTATTGTCCCTGATTCTTTCTTACAATTTAAAATAGAAACGGCTCGTCCCCTTGCAACTCCTAACATTTCATTGTTTGTCCATCCTGGACCTACTATTTCCACTCTAACCTTTTCATTTTTTTTCATTGTTTTTGGCAGAGGATTTATTTTATATATTCCAAAATCTTCAGGCTTTAATATTAATTTTACACTATGCTTCTTTTCTAGCTTTTTAAGATAATGATTATAGAATTTCCACCAAGTTTGCATTTTCAATCCAATCGGTTTTCTTCCTAATTTATATTTTTCATATTTTTGAATTCCAAGGGGTGGAAATTTTTTTCCAGCGCCAACTTCTTTAGCAAAATTTATTATTTTTGGAATTTCACCATCATTTATTTTAGGAAGATACAAAGGCGCTATCAATAAATCTATATCGCTTTTTGCAATTTCTTCTGCAAAATATTTTATTTTTTCTAAATCATACCATTTTACCCCTGAAAGTTTTTTTGCAAGTTCTCCATCCATAGAATTGATGGAAAGATTTATTCTATCTAATTTAGCTTTTTCTAATTGTTTTATTTTAGTTTTTGATATGAGTGTACCGTTTGTTTGAAGAGAAGTTATCTTCACTTCTGGAATTTCTTTAAGTTTTCTTGCAAGTTCAACAATTTTTGGATATGCAATTGGTTCTCCTGTGGAATCTAAATGACATTCTATATCTTGAATTTCTTTGTATTTGATGACGTCTTTTATAGTATCAACAAGATATTCTAATTCAACGAAATAATTATTTGCTCTTGTTTTTGAATCGGGCCCAGAATCTACACTACAAAAACTACAATTCAAATTACAAATATTTGAAGCTCTTATCTGAAGGAGATTCGTGCCTCTATCTATAATTCCAAAATAAATAGTTCCAATTAAGGGTATGCCTGTTTCCCTTGATATATTATATATCATATAACTAGAAATAAGCATACAAACTTTTAAATTTGTTTAATTTTTATCTTAAACATGAAAGATATAGAAAGTTTTGTTTCCTTTTGTAAAAGAAGAGGTTTTGTGTATCAAAACTCCGAAATATATGGTGGTTTTGCGGGTTTTTATGACTATGGTCCCATTGGCGTAGAAATTTTAAGAAATATAAAAAACGAATGGTGGAATTCAATAGTTCATCAAAATGAGGAAATAGTTGGTATAGAAGGAACACTTATCACACATCCCAAAGTTTGGAAAGCTTCAGGACATACTGATGAATTTATAGATTATATCTCAGAATGCAAAAAGTGTGGACAAAATTTTAGAGCAGATCATTTAATTTTAGATAAAACTGGAAAAAAAGCAGAAGGCATGAAATCATCTGATTTAAATAAATTGATAAAAAAAGAAAATATAAAATGCCCTACTTGTAAAGGAGAATTGAAAGCACCCATAGAGTTTAATCTGATGTTTAAAACTCAAGTAGGTCCAGGAAAAGGGGAAACTAGTTATTTACGTCCAGAAACTGCACAATTAATATATCTCAATTTCAAAAATATATTAGATACAACAAGATTAAAACTTCCTTTTGGTATAGCGCAAATAGGAAAAGCTTTCAGAAACGAAATTTCTCCAAGAAATTTTCTTTTTAGGATGAGAGAATTTCAACAGATGGAAATGCAATATTTTGTTTCAGAAAAAGATGCAACCAAGTATTTTGAAAAATGGAAAAAATCTAGGTTAAAATGGTATAAAAACATAGGCATAAACACCAAAAAAATTAGAACAGTTGAACACACTGATGATGAATTGGCTCATTATGCTAAAAAAGCAATGGATATAGAATATAATTTTGATTTTGGTTGGAAAGAAATAGAAGGAATTCACAATAGAGGAGATTGGGATTTAAAACAACACCAAAAATTTTCAAATCAAAAATTAGATTATTTTGATGAGGAAACAAAAAAAAGATTTATTCCATGGATCATTGAAACATCTGCAGGATTAGATAGAATTTTTCTTATGGTTTTGATGGATGCTTATAAAGAAGAGACAGTTAAAGAAAGAAAAAGAGTTGTATTGCAACTTCATCCAAAAATAGCTCCATACAAAGCAGCCGTTTTTCCACTTGTAAAAAAAGACAGACTTCCAAAAAAAGCTAAAGAGATATATCAAAAAATAAAAGAATGTTTCCCTGCTTTTTATGATGAAAAAGGTTCCATTGGTAAAATGTATAGACGCATGGATGAAATTGGCACCTGTTATTGCATAACTGTAGATCATCAAACATTGGAAGATGATACTGTAACCATAAGGGAAAGAGATACAATGAAACAGAAGAGAATTGATGCGAAATGTATCACACAAGAGATTTACAAAAATTTATATAGTTGAATTTATTTCTTTTAAATATGAAAAGATGTATAGGTGACGATGGTGAAACTTATATAGAATTAAACGGTATGTGGTATAGAAAAGACGGCGAAAAGCTTCAAGCAGCAAGTAAACCAAAAGTTTTACTTTCATGTAAAATACTTAATAAAGATACTGAAAAAGAGTTTTTTACGAAACACTTAATAAAACAAAAAGGAGAAAGATAACTCTTTTAAATTAATTATTTCTTACTTTTTTATGGTTGATGCTGTTGATTCGATGCATAGAATAGAAATTAAGATTCTACTCGCGTTTAAAGAAATTGGAAAATTAACAACCGAAGACATTCTAATTAGGAAAACAAATTTAGACCAATCAAAAGTACATAGAGCTATAGAGTGGTTAAGAGAAAAGAAAATTTTGTCTATTCGGGAAGATTTAAAACAAAAAATTAAACTTACGAAAGAAGGAGTAATCTGTTTAAAGAAAGGTATGCCAGAGAAAAGATTCTTAAAAGCAATAAAATCAAAACCCCTTAATTTTTCAGAAATAAAGAAAAAAGCAAATTTGAGCAATGATGAATTTAATGCTTCTATAGGCTTCTTAAAGTCTGAAGGGTACATAGACATTGAAAATAAAAAAATAAAAATAACTAAAAAAGGTTTAGAAAGATTAAGTGTAAAATGGAAACAAGACAAATTATTACCTCTTCTTAAAGAATGGCAATATATAGATGAGATTCCAATACATCTAAAAGAACCAATCCCCTTTTTAATTAAAAGAAATTTAGTGGAAGAAGAAAACGTTTCAATAAGAAAAGTAAGTTTAACTGATAAAGGGGAAGAAATTTTACCCAAAATCAAGGAAAACGACTATATAGAAGTTCTAAAGCCAAAAGATATTTTAAGTGATGTATGGAAGAAAAAAAAGTTTAGAAAATATAATATTTCTGCTCCAAGTGGTAAAATCCATATGGGTAAAAAACAACCATATATGAAATTTGTTGATGAATTAAGAAATAAATTAGCCTCTTTAGGTTTTGAAGAAATGAAAAGTTCATCAGCAGAACTCAGTTTTTTTAACAACGATTTGCTTTTCATGCCGCAAGATCATCCAGCAAGAGACATACATGATATATACTTTATAAAGAATAAAAAAGGGAATTTAAAGAAATATAAAAATTTAATAGAAAAAACACGAAAAATACACGAAAATGGATGGGAGACTGGTTCGAAAGGGTGGAGATATCCTTTTGATGAAAAAAAATCAAAAAATGTAATTTTGAGAAGTCATACAACAGCGACATCGATTAGAAAATTATTATATAAGGATTTGAAAATACCCGGAAAATATTTTACCATAGATAGAGTCTACAGACCTGATGTAATTGATTGGAAGCATTTGACTGAATTTGATCAATTGGACGGAATTATTCTTGGCGATGATATGTCTTTCAGAGAACTTTTAGGCATTCTTAAAATGTTCGCATTAGAAGTAGGTAATGTAGAGAAATTTAAGTTTACACCAGGTTATTTTCCATTTACAGAACCTTCAGTAGAACTTCATGTTTATGTAAAAGGTAAAGGATGGGTAGAAATAGGTGGTGCAGGCATATTTAGACCAGAAGTAACACTTCCATTGGGCATAGATGTTCCTGTAATTGCTTGGGGACTTGGAATACTAAGGTTATTTATGACAAAATATAATATAAAAGACATGAGGAAAATTTTTTCAGATGATTTGAAATGGTTAAGGGAGTTTAGGTGGTAAATATGCCAACAATCGAAGTATCTTACAAAGAATTAAAAAAACTTTCTAAATTGAATTTTAAAAAAGAGAAAATGCAAGATGTTCTTCTCACTTATTTAAAAGCTGATGTAGAAAAAATAGATAGTGACAAAATGACAATAAAATTAGAAGATACAAATCGTCCTGATTTATGGTGTGTTGAAGGACTTGCTAAAAATCTTAGAAGTGTTTTTGAAAAAAAACAAAAAGATTACAAAATTGAAAAAAGCAAAATAATAGTGGATGTGGACAAAAATTTAAAGAATATACGTCCATATGTCGCATGTGCAGTTGTAAAAAATTTGAATATTTCTAACAAATTTTTAAAAAGTATAATTCAATTTCAAGAAAAACTAGGAGAGAGTTATGGAAGAAAAAGAAAAAAAATAGGACTTGGAGTGTATGATTTAGATGAAATAAAAGGAAATAAAATAAAATATTGTTGCGCAAAACCAAGTGAAAAATTCACACCTCTCGAATTTAATCAAGAATTATCACTTAAAAACATATTAAAAAAACATCCTAAAGGAAAAGAATACGCACATTTGATTGAAGATAAAAAATATTATCCTGTATTTAAAGAAGAATCTGGAGATATTCTTTCTATGCCACCAATAATAAATTCACATAAAACTGGAAAAGTTACAGAAAAAACAAAAAACGTATTTTTAGAAGCAACAGGAACAGATTTTGAAGCAGTATTTCATGCATTAAATCTTTTTGCAATGGCGTTTGCAGAACAAGGTGGGAAAATATATTCCACTAAAATAAAATATAATTACGAAAACCAAAAAATTGTAGAAGTTTCTCCAAAATTTGATTCAAAACCTTTTGACATAAAAATTGAATATATAGACAAACTTTTAGGTCTCGGACTTAATCAAAAAGAAATAAAAGAACTTCTTAAAAAAATGGGTTATGAAGTAAATAAAATTTCCGAAGATATAATAAATTTATCAATTCCATTTTATAGAAAAGATATCATGCACGCCGTGGATATAATTGAAGATATTGCAATTGCATATGATTATAACAAAATAAAACCACTGGAACCAAAAGTTTACACAAAAGGAAAAATTTTACAAGAAACAATCAAAAAAAATAATTTAAGAGAATATATGATGGGTATGAAATTTCAAGAAGTTTTAAATTTTACGTTATCGAGCAAAAAAACACTCATGGAAAAAATGAATAAAAAAGATAAAGCTATAGAAGTTTTAAATCCAATAAGTAGCAATTATGCATTTTTAAGAAATTCAATACTTCCGATAATGATGGATTTCCTTCAAAAAAATAAAACAGTTGAATTCCCTCAAAAAATTTTTGAAGTTGGTTCAGTATTTATCTCAAATAAAAACAAAGAAAATAAAATAGAACAACAAAATAGACTATGTGTAATCATATCCCATTCTAAATCCACATATACTGAAATAAAAAGCGTATTGGACACTTTAATGTATCATATAGATAAATCATATAGAATAAAACACACAAAAAATCCATCTTTTATAGATGGCAGATGTGGAAAAATATTTGTCGGTAGAAAAAAAATTGGCGTATTAGGAGAGATACATCCTAAAATTTTAAGAAATTTTGATTTGGAAAATCCTGTTTGCGCACTTGAGATAAATGTTGATAATTTATGATGAGAAAAGGTGCTAATGCGGAACGCGAACTTCTTAAGATGTTTTTAGATGTAGGTTGGCAAAGTGCAAGAATAGCGGGTTCTGGACAGATGGATAATGCTCCAGACATAATTGCGGGACGTCCAAGACAACTTTTAGTGATAGAATGTAAGTCTAGTAGCAAGAATAAAATTTATTTGAAAAGTGATGAAATTTTAAATGTGATAGAATTTGGAAGCAAAATGGGAGCTGAGCCATGGTATGGATTTAGATTTAATTATTGTGGGTGGAATTTTATATCTGCTCTAGATTTGATTGGAAAAACAAAAGTTGAAAAAAATGAAGGAATTGATTTTGAAAAGCTAATTTTAAAAGATAAAAAAACTATGTAGTTGTGTCGAGCTTTTCGTTTATTAAAAAATCAACTTTTTGGATACCTTTGTTTTCTCTTTTCACATGTTCAAACTCAATATTTCTTCCTTCCAATAATTTTTTTACCTTTTTATTGAGTTTTTGCAAATGAGGTTTTTTTATTTTCCAATTATCTTTTATTTGATTTATGGCTAAATTGCTATCTGAAAAAAGCTTTATTTTTTGTTTTTTAGGAGCCCACTCCAATGCCTTAATTATTGCTTTATATTCCGCAACATTATTCGTAGTTTTACCTATTAAGAAAGATTTTTTTTTAATTATTTCATCATTTTTTAAAGCAATGAAACCTGCTGCTGCAGGACCAGGATTACCACGTGCAGCACCATCAGTGTATATCTCTATCATAACTT